>CAKRPI010000043.1 GCA_934376945.1 uncultured Lachnospiraceae bacterium
ATAAAGTATCTGATAATTCTCTTATCTGTAACAGTAACCGGACCACCATTCGCAATCTGACGCTTAAACAACGGAATAACTGATCCTGCACTCCCCAGTACGTTTCCAAATCGCGTAGCACTGTATTTTACTTTTCCATGTGTACTTGCACTCTGCACAATCATTTCACACATTCTCTTTGTCGCACCCATTACATTAGTCGGGTTAACTGCTTTATCGGTAGATACCATCATAAAGCGTTCTGCTCCATATTCTTCGCAAAGCTCTACCAGGTTCTGTGTACCGAATACATTGTTGTAAATAGCTTCCACACAGTTATGCTCCATTAATGGAACGTGTTTATGAGCTGCTGCATTAATGATAATCTGCGGATGGTATTTCTCAAACACTTTCTCAAGAGCTTTCCTATGTGTGATAGAACAAATTTCAATCTGCAGATCCAAACGGTTTCCGTAAGCAATCTTTAATTCCTGTTGAACATCATAAGCTCCATTCTCATAAATATCCAAGATGATAATCTTCTTTGGATTCATCTTTGCCAACTGTCTGCAAAGCTCTGATCCAATGGAACCACCACCGCCAGTAATAAGTACTATCTTGTCTTTGTAGTAAGCATTTGTTCTTTCATCAGAAACTACTAATGGTTTTCTAAATAAAAGCTCCTCAATATCAAATTCCCTAAGATGTCTCTTTCCTCCTGCTGCATACATAGTCGGATAATCATAAACTTTCAATTTGTATCCAGCATTTTTATAATATTCATAAAGAGCTTTCTTCTTTTCGGCATCCATAGATGGAATAGCAAAAATAATCTCCTGTACTTCAAACTCTCCTAACTTCTGAAGTGTTGCCTCATCTTCTGACCAAACTGGAATGTCATGAATTTCACGCCCAACTTTCTCTTTGTTTACATCAATAAATCCCCTTGGAATATAAGCTGCTTCTGAGTTATTCAAAAGTTCCTCAGCTAAACTGACTCCTACTCGACCAGCGCCAATAATTGCAACTTTGATTTTCTGAACTTCTTTTTCATTTCCTGCCTCTATACCAGAAAACATATGTAATAATGTAGAAAGAATTTTTCCTCTTGTTGTTTCCTGATTTCCGCACTTATATGCGTAGCGATACATCATACGAAGTGCTAAAGCCCCTAAGAGATTGAGGCAGACAAGCGAAAGCATTCTGGCAAATGTAATTTTTTGAACTGGAAGTAATAACTCCAGACACAGATAGGCAACAAAAGCAATAGAATCGGTAAACAGCAGCCGGATATAACATTGTATCCCACCATATCTCCATACCTGCCCATATACTTTACCAATAAGACGTGCTACAAAAATACACAGTACAGAGAGGCATACTTGTTGAAGTATTCCTGTAGTTGATAACTTATCCATTCCTCCGTACAGCACCAGCAGTATTACTGCTACTACTGCATACACAATCAAATCATACCCGACCAGCATCCATCTGATATTTGGCGTACTGTTCTGCTTTGTATGATTCATGTTCATATTATTCTCATTCGCTCTATTCATTGTTTTTCCCCCCCACGAAAATTGGGTGGGTTTCATCCTTTCATAATTCTTTTTCAATTTTGTGGTTTACTTCTTTTCAAGTGGTGTAAACAAAACAGTTCCCTGTTCTGTTTTAGTTCCCATTTCAAGTACACTTGTTGATTTCACAATCGTTCCAGATTTTAATGTACAGCTATCTCCAATAAAGCTATATGGCTCCACTACTGTATTAGCACCTATAACTGTTGCCTGACCGATAGTGCTTCCACAACCAACAACTGCTCTCGGCTCAACAATGCAACCGGGCATTAAGTTAGCTGATGGAGAAATTGTAGAATCCATATGGAATAAAACCGGAATATTATAAAGTGCTTCTAATTTCTTATTCCATTCAAGTCTTTTTGCACCATCATCACATGCAGCTATTGCACAGTTATATTCTGGATAAAAAGTTTCTACTTCTTCCAGTTTTCCAATAGCACCTTCTCTGTCGTTATCTACAAAGGAGATTTACGTAACGCATAGAATCTGGATACATTGTCGGCGAAGAAAGCCATACTTTGCTTTCAAATTTTTCATACTGATTATTTTTCTTAAACATTTTTCTCACCCTTTGTCTCTGTCATTTATGATTTCATCCAGTTTTATCAAGGATTAAAACAGTGCAACCTTAAGTCCCTTCTTCTGCTTTTCATCATTTTCTTTTTCATCTTTCACAAAAGCCGTCTTATTAACCTCCTCCGGCGTCCTAAACGTCGGAACAGCCTTCCTAAGCGCCTCTTTCGCCAACAGATCATCATCCGTCGCACAAGCCTCTTTCAAGATTGCCAATCTCTCATCAATCTCTTCCGCACTAAGTGCCGTATCTCTCTCAATAAAGATCATACTATTATCAGTCTTATCCAACTCTTCCGTCTTCACCAAAAGTTCCTCATACAACTTCTCCCCAGGTCTAAGCCCAGTCTCCACAATCTCAATTCCCTGTACACCAGACAACCGAATCATATTCTCAGCCAGATCCATAATCTTCACTGGTTTACCCATATCCAGCACGAACAGCTCACCATTCTTCGCCATCGCACCACTCTGGAGTACTAACTGAGAAGCTTCCGGAATCGTCATAAAGTAACGGATGATTCTTTTATCTGTAATTGTCACAGGACCACCATTTGCAATCTGTCTTTTGAACAGCGGAATCACGGACCCCGCACTTCCAAGCACATTACCAAATCTGGTAGCACTGTATTTTACATGTCCATGTGTACTTGCACTCTGTACAATCATCTCACACATACGCTTTGTAGCACCCATAACATTTGTCGGATTTACCGCTTTGTCAGTAGATACCATCATAAAACGTTCTGCTCCATACTCTTCACAGAGATCCACCATATTCTTTGTTCCAAATACGTTATTCTCAATCGCTTCAATACAGTTATGTTCCATCAATGGTACATGCTTATGCGCTGCTGCATTGATAACGATCTGCGGATGATACTGTTCAAATACTCTTGCCATCGCCTTGCGGTTTGTAATCGATGCAATTTCAACCTGCAGATTCAGCATTCCTTTATAAGCAATCTTTAATTCCTGCTGTACGTCATAAGCACCATTTTCATAGATATCCAGAATGACCAACTGCTTTGGTTTCATCTTCGCCATCTGGCGGCAAAGCTCTGATCCAATTGAACCACCTCCACCGGTGATCAATACCACTTTATCTCTGTAGTATGCATTTGTATTCTTATCCGCTACTACCAAAGGTTTTCTGAAAAGTAATTCCTCGATATCAAATTCTCTTAAGTAACGCTTTCCACCTGCGGAACGCATTGTCGGATAATCGTATACCTTTAATTTGTATCCGGCTTTTTTATAATAATCATATAACAACTTTCTCTTCTCTGCTTCCATACTTGGAATTGCAAAGATAATTTCCTGAACTTCGAATTCATCTAACTTCTGGAATGTTGCATCTCCTTCGGACCATACCGGGATTCCGTGTATCTCACGTCCTACTTTTCCTTTGTTGGTATCAATGAAGCATCTAGGAACGTAGGAAGCCTGTTCATTACTTAATAACTCTTCTGCCAGACCCACTCCGACTCGTCCTGCTCCGATAATTGCAACCTTTATTTTCTGTGCCTCTTTATCTCTTCCAGCTTCGATTCCACCGAAAACTTTCAAAAGCCAGGAAAGGAATCTTCCCCAGGATGTTTCAGTTCCGCCGCATTTGTATGCATATCTGTACATCATACGGAGAACCAGTGCTCCCATAAGGTTCAGGCATGCAAATGATAACATTCTTGCAAATGAAATCTTCTGCACCGGAAGTGCAAGTTCAAGTCCAAGGTATACTATGAATGCTACTGCATCAGTAACAATCAGTCTAATATAACACTGGATTCCTCCATACCGCCATACCTGACCATATATTTTCCCTATCATACGCCCCACGAATATACATACCGCTGATAGGCACATCTGCTGAACGATACCTGTTCCAGTCAGTTTGTCATTACCTTCATAAAGAACCAAAAGTAATACCGAAACGAGTAGATAGATCACCAGATCATAACACACCAGCGTCCACCGGATATTAAATTTTTGTTCTTTCTTTTCCTGTACTTCCATAAATCTTTTCTTCCCTTTAGTAATCTTTTATTTCATTACTTCGTTTATTTTTTTTGATACATTTGCCACTGCTGTTTCATCCGGCCACATCACATATAACAACTGTGATCCCGATGAATAACATGCCTGGCTGTCACCATTACCTGTTGCCGCCTGAGATTCAATGCTCCAGCTGCCGCCATCGTTCAACTGCATATTAATGAATTTTGCCATTTCATCTTGTGTCATATTGGTTTCTACACAATCGCTTACGCTGGCAAGTATTTCATTTGCACTCTTTAAGATGGCCGGTGACGTTGCCTTATTAATAATCGCTGTCAATACTGCTTCCTGATCTTTTCCACGCTGGTTATCACCTTCCTGGAAGCTGTATCTTTCTCTTGAGAAAGCTAACGCCTGTTTTCCATCCATATGGTTCATACCTTTTGTAAAGCTATAACCCTGTGCTGTAAATTCCACCTCAGAATTCACATCCACCCCGCCAAGCGCATCCACAATCGTCTCAAGCGAAGTAAAATTCACTCTCGCATAATAACTGATATCTATTCCATACAGACTCTCCAATGTATTCATCGAAGCATCCACACCATAGATACCGGCATGTGTCAGCTTATCTCTCTGCTCTCCCGACACATTCGGAATCGTCACATAATAATCTCTAGGCGTTGTCGACAGAAGAATCTTTCTTGTCTGCGGATTCACTGTCATGATGATATTCACATCACTCCGGCTGTTTGTAGTAATCGGCCCAGCCACATCAATACCACTGATAAATACATTGAACGGCTCGCTTACATCCGCCTGCTTCTCCTGCTTAATCTCCGTCTTAATCCCATACTGATACAAGATTTTCACCTGATCTGAAAACCCTTCAATCGAATCATCGATCATACTCATATATCCTTCGTTGAAGATCGCAGCATCGATATTTCCATTCAGAAGCGCATTTGCCTCATCTGTCAGCGATTCATATGTCTCTGCTTTCAGATCCCGTCCGATTACATTGGTCACGTCTTTTACCATCTTCTCTGTGTTGTCCTGGTCGACAACGGTCTGATATCCGAAGCGGTAGTTCTGTGCATCAGAGATATTTTCTGCTTTATCATCTTTTTTTACAACTACAACCATGTTGTCGGTCTTATAGGTTGCACCGCCGATTTTCTGCAATACGTCGTCTGTCTTCATCAGCGCTACACTTCCGACTGCCAGTACGATTGTCATCAGAAGACTGATGATCATTCCGACATAGCGTACGACTTTATTTCTTGGATACTGGAGTGCATGTGTTGCCGCGAACAGGACTAATAGTACGATGATAAGTGGTACCATATATTTCACCGGTGCCAGTCCGCTGTTCCAGATCAGCACGATACAGATCACGGATACCGCAAGCTGGATCAGTGTGACCAGCTTTCCTGCTATATTATGTGTTCCTGTCATCGGATGTCCTGATTTCTTATGTCTTTTGGATTTCATCTTTTTCATCCCTTTGTAATCATTTTCTCTACTGTACTGTTAATGTAAATGTAATCGGATCCGATGTATTGCCATCACTGTCCTGTACATAATATGTAAGTTCGTAGGTTCCACTCTTTGTGGTGTCGTAGGTTCCGTCAACATGGAGCTGTCTAAACAGCGTATCTCTGTCGTCTTTGTCATCCACTACGTCTTTTACCATGCTTGTTGCATTGAAGTTAGATCCTCTTGCAATCGTCTCGGACGTTGCTGTCAGGGACATTGCCGGTTTTTCACCATTTGCTTTCAGATCATCTGTAGTTGCGTCCGGCTGATCTGCCTGTTGCTGATCCGGCTGCTGTTTGTCTGCATCTTTTTGTTCCTGATCTGCTGACTGATCCGGTTGTGTGGCATTTTCTGCATCTGCATTATCTGCCGGTGCGATGTCTTCGGCATCGCTTCCCATGTTATTTTCTCCGTGGTAAGTTACCGTTTTTCTGGCTGTTCCTACGTTATTGGATTTGTCCATTACGCCGTAGTATACCACTGCTTTTTTCTTACTGGTCGGCACGACTCTGTCTACGAATACTTCGTCTGTCAGATCACCGTCTTTATTATCGGTAGCAGTGATCCCTTCCAGTAACTGGTCATAAGGATCTCCTGCTGTGTAACTCATTTTCTTATCATTTACTGTTATTACCGGTGCTGTACGGTCCTGCTTTTTGTAGGTAAGCACCCCTACTGCACCGACAGCTACACATCCAAGTAACAGAACAATTGTTATTAATCTTTGTTTCATATGCTCACCTTTTGCTCACCTTTTGCTTACCTTTAACTTATTCTACTACTTGTCTTTTATTTATCTTCGTGTCCATATTTGCCGTAATAGTCGCCGTAATATTTACTATAATATTTATTACCATAGTACTTATTCTGCTTCATATCTACTTTGTTGAGCACCACGCCAAGGATCGGACAGTCTGCTTTTTCCAGCTGGTCTTTTACGACTCTTGCGAATTTGTAACTGATTGCCTGTGATGCTATGACCAGTACGGATGCATCGCAGTTCTTTGCGGTAACAGCTGCATCGATAACGCTTCCAAGCGGTGGTGCATCGATGATGATGTAATCGTATGCTTTTCTTGCTCCATTTAAGAATGCTTCGAATCTGTTATTACCAAGGAGCTCCGATGGGTTCGGTGGTACCACTCCTGCAAATGTTACGTACAGGTTCGGGTTCTGGGTCTTCAGAATGATTTCTCTTACTTCTGCCTGTCCGGACAGGAAGTGGCTGAGTCCTTTGAAGTTACCACTGACTTTGTGTCGTCCCATCAGGACGGATTTACGAAGGTCTGCATCCACGAACAGTACTCTCTTTCCACCTTCTGCAAGTGAATCTGCCAGAGATAAGGATACGGTACTTTTTCCTTCGTTCGGTGTGCAACTGGTGAATACGATTGCTTTTTTATCGGAACCTGAAAATTCGATGTTCGTACGAAGTGTCTTATATGCTTCGTTACTTCGATAGTCTTTTTCTAAATTTTTTAATACTACGTCTGCCATATCTGTTCTTATCTCCTCTTCTGAACTTCTTTCTTAGATTTTCTCTGATTCTTTGCTCTCTTCTGTTTTCCATCCCCATCCTGGATCGGGATAGAAGTAAGTACGTTCAGTCCAAGATAATTTTCTACATCATCTGGTGTCTTGATGGTGTCATCGAACAGGTAGAGCAGTACGATGATTCCGGCTGCGATCACCAGTCCTACGATTCCGCCGAGTGCCATGTTCTTGGTGGTGTTCGGTGAGGATTTTGTTGTTGGAAGGTTTCCTTCTTCTACTGTATTAACTGCGTCTGCGTTCATAATCTCTTTGATCTGTACGCTGACTGCTTCTCTTAATGCATCTGCAATCTCTTTTGACTCTTTCGGACTCGGGCTCTCTACGCTGATGGACATGATACGTGTATCTGTCGGGGTTGAGACTGCGATCATATTTGCCAGCTGGTCTGGTTCCATCTCAAGATTCAGTACTGAGATTACTTTTTCTAATACCGGGCGGCTCTTTACGAGTTCCATGTAGTCTTTTGTTAACATGCTGCCGGCTGTCAGTTCGCTGTAGTTGGATGTGGGACTTGTGCTGTTGTCATCTTTTGCCAGTACATACATCTTCGTTACTGATGTGTACTTTGGTGTGATGAATAACTTTGTTCCCACGAATGCTACCAGCGCCATCAGTATGGCTGCCAGTATGATGATGTGTGCTTTTGATAACAACACTCCGAATAATTCCCCCAGATCAATGGTAAGCTCGTCGTCTTCCATTCTCTGATTCAGTTTTTCATAATTTTCCTGATTCATCTTTACTCTCTCTTCTTCAGCATCTCTTTTTTAACATTTCTTTTGCGTTGCTGTAGAATATCCTCCTTGTATAGTCTTCTCCGTATTTCTTCTCCACGTGTTTCGCGGCTTTTTTCATCTTTGGCGGGCGTTTCTTTGTGTCATGGGCATCTGTCCCTACACAGAACACCAGGTCCTGATCCATCAGTCCTTCGATGAATTTTTTGATCTTTCTTCCGGAATCTCCGGTGATACTGCCTGCGTTGACCTGTAAGTTCACTCCCATGTCGTGTAATTCTTCTGCAAGTTCCGGTTCTTCTACGATGCAGTGATAACGCTCTACGTGAGCGAGGATCACTTCATATCCTGCGAACTGCAGCTGCTGTAAGCCCTGTCTGATGTACTGATATGTCTGTGATGGCGGGAATTCCACCAGGACATATTCGCGCCGGTTCATGGATAAGATCTTTCCTTCTTTTAACTTTTGTGCAACGTCCTGTCCGAAATATATTTCCGTTCCCAGGAATATCCGGAACCGGCCGTCGATCTCATGGGCTGCCTGTCTGAGGATTGCTGCGCGTTTTTTCAGTGTCTCGACAGGTGCTCTTCCACGGTGCGGATGATGATGCGGGGTGGCTATGATGCAGCGGATTCCCTCATCGTATGCAATCTGAAGCATCTTCTTCATCTCTTCGACGTCCTTTGCCCCATCGTCTACGCCCGGAAGTATATGACTGTGCATATCAATAAAGTAATCATTCATATGTAGTCACTCCTTTTATTCACTCATATTTTATCCCCTTATATAACGATGTTGGGGTCAAAAGGTATTTTGCCTCCTTGATACACGGATTGCTTCGCATTTCACGCTCCCGCAATCCTAAAACAAATATTCTGGATAGATGCTTATAAATGCTCTTCCGGATATATGGCGATTTTGTGTGCGCATTTTTGCACACCAAAATACCCCTCCCCGGTATTCTACTCTCTACATACCAATGGAAGGAAGGGTATCTTGTAATTCTGTCTTATATTTATTATTTATGCATGTCTTGTATACCACAATATCCTGAGCTTTTCCGCTATATACCATGCGGACCTTGATTATGTAAGCTTTTGTCCGATACTTGGGATTTGCTAAAACCATTTTACTTCCCTCATCCATTTATAAACATGTATAATTTTAGCATATCTTATAGTGCGCTTCAAGATAAATGTGGCACTTTATTACAATTAGTGTCTTATTTGTGACATTTTCGACATTTTGTAGCTTTATTTAGCTTTCATTAGTTCAGATTAACTAACTAATTGTTTTGCGTTTGTTCCATACCTGACGGGGAAATCTGCCTGCTATTCTTCCATCTCTTCTTCATAGTATTTGATCAGTGCCTGGGTTCCGAGATCCCCGTATCCTTCTGCCTGAAGGAGTTCGTAATTTGCAAGCACCTGGCTTAATACATCAAGGTTCAGATTGCTTCTGTTGGCTTCTGTGAGTGCGAGCTTCATGTCTTTAATGAAGTGTTTCATAAAGAAGCCCGGTGCGTAGTCGCCTGCGAGAATCTTTGGTCCGAATGCGTCTAACTGTTTGCTGCCTGCTGCCCCGGTGGATACGGAGTTTAATACGGTCTGCAGATCCAGCCCTTTGGATTTTGCATAGGTAAGGGCTTCGCATACGCCAGATAAGGTTCCCGCAATCATGATCTGGTTAGCGAGTTTCGCGTGCTGGCCACTTCCTGCGCCGCCCTGGTAATTGATGTTGGTTCCCATAGCTTCGAATAATGGCATGCATGCTTCGTAGTCTTCTTTAGAACCACCCACCAGAATAGAAAGTGTTCCGGCTTTTGCTCCGGTGTCGCCGCCGGTTACCGGGGCGTCTAATACGTGGAAGCCGCGTTTGGTGCCTTCTTCTGCGATTTTCTGGTCGAGCATCGGGCTTGTGGTGGTCATGTCGATCAGATATGCGCCTTTTTTGGCGCTGTCTAAGATGTTGCCTGCTTCGAAGTAGACTTCTTCTACGTCTGCCGGGAAGCCTACGATGGTGATGACTGCTTCTGCGTCTTTTACGCAGTCGGCAATTGTGTCATGAAAAGTGGCTCCTTCGCTTATGACGTCTTCTACTTTTGATTTTGTTCTGGCGTAGATGTGCAGGTCGAAGCCTGCTTTCATGAGGTTGCGGACCATGGATTTGCCCATGATGCCTACGCCGATGAATGCGATTTTGTTCATGATTTCTTCTCTCCTTTTATATACTGATTCTTGCAGCTTACTCTTCTACCTTCTCCACTACTTCCCCCTGTTTTTTATAAATGCTGTTGCCCGGTACGAATCCTCTGACACTTGACAGTGGATAGATGTTGCTGTGGCTTCCGATTACGGTTCCAGGATTCAGGACGCTTCCGCATCCGACTTCGACTTCGTCTCCGAGCATGGCTCCGAATTTCTTCAGTCCTGTCTCCATCTTTTCGTCACCTGCTTTTACTACAACTAATTTTTTGTCGGATTTTACGTTGGATGTGATGGATCCGGCTCCCATGTGGGATTTGTATCCGAGGATGGAGTCGCCTACGTAGTTATAATGTGGTACCTGTACTTTGTTGAACAGGATGACATTCTTAAGTTCTGTGGAGTTACCTACAACCGCGCCTTCGCCTACGATCGCATTTCCACGGATGAATGCGCACTGGCGTACTTCTGCGTTTTTGCCGATAATGGCTGGTCCGTGGATGTATGCTGTCTGGAATACGGTTGCGGATTTGGCAATCCATACGTCTTCACCGACCTGGTCGTATTCATCTGCCGGAAGGGTTTTTCCAAGTTCTTTGATGAAGTCGCTGATCTTTGGAAGGACTTCCCATGGATAGGTTGCGCCTTCGAAGATGTCTTTTGCGATGGTTTCTTCCATGTGGTTGTAGAGGTTTTTGATTGTTAATTGTTCTAACATGATGATTCTCCTTTTCTGGGTTTCTATGTATTTTCTTTATTTCTTACTTTTACTCGTCTTCCTCGCCGGCTTCTTATAATACTGCGCCGCCTTATCATAACACGCCCGCATCTGATACTGATTGTTCAATCCTTTCACGGCCATCGTTCTTCTGGATACGAAGTCATCCAGTTTCTTCATATATTCATCCGAGGTGATGTCGCCGTCTGCCACATATGTCAGTCCTTTTTCCCAGCTTGCGGTCAGTTCCGGGTTCAGGAGCGGACGGATGGAGTGGTCTACGACGTCGTAGATCATCTCGCCAAGCATGGTCGGGGTGACGATCTGGGTCTTTTTGTTCAGTGCCAGATATTTATTATTGAAGAGTTTCTTTAAGATTTCTCCTCTGGTTGCGCTGGTGCCGATGCCGCTTCCTTTGATCTGGGCGCGGAGTTCTTCGTCTTCAATCAGCTGTCCGGCATTTTCCATCGCAAGGATCAAGGAACCGGAGTTGTAGCGCTTCGGCGGTGAGGTCTTGCCTTCTTTGATGTCTAAGGACTGGACCGGAAGGGTCATACCTTTTTTCAGGGCCTGAATTTTCTCAAAGAAATCTTTGTCTGTATCTTTATCGATATCCCTGTCGCCATCCTGTGTATTGGTAGTGTCATTTCCGTCAGCATCGTTATCTGTGGCACTGCTGGCACTTCCATTGGCTGAATTTGCCGCTGTGTTTCCTTCGGATTTTTTCTTTGGTACGCCTGCGACTTTCAGGTATCCTTCTTCTGCCAGCACTTTAAAGCTTGCGAAGAAGGATTCTCCTTTCATCTTCGTTACGATTGCCACTTTTTGATAGATGGCCGGTGGGTAGAAGATGCTTAGGAATCGTCTTACGATTACATCATACACCCTCTGGGAAAGTTTCGGAAGTCCCTTTAACGCACCGAGGCCCTGACCGGTCGGAATGATGGCATAGTGGTCGGTGATCTGTTTGTCGTTGACGTATCTGGTCTTTTCCAGTCCTTTGTGGCTTCCGAATCCTACGATATCCTGTAGGTATGGCTTGGCCGGTTCGTACTGCATCAGGCCGTTTAAGTTCTTATGGATTTCTTTTGCTACTGCGGTTGATAAGACTCTGGCGTCGGTTCTTGGGTAGGTGACCAGCTTTTTCTCATATAGTTCCTGGATAATCCGGAGGGTTTCATCCGGGCTGATCTTGAACCGCTTGGAGCATTCATTCTGGATCTCGGCCAGGTTGAATAATAGTGGCGGGTTCTTTTTTTCTTTTTTCTTTTCGATCGATACGATCTGGCAGGTCAGCTGACTCTCCCCTTGCGCTGGCAGTTGTCCATTATTATTCCGATTGTCTGCATTCTGTACACCTTGTCCACTCAGACTTTCCGGCGCTTTTAAATACGCGATCAGCTCTTCTGCTTTTTCCCGCTCTTTGAATCCATTTTCCTTATAGAGGTCAAAAGATTCGAACCATTTCGATCCTTTTACAGCTCTCCATTCCCCTTCGAATGTCGAACCCATTTCCCCGATGGTTCCAAGGACGCGGTAGAACGGGGTCTCGACGAATTCGCGGATCTCCCGTTCTCTTCGTACGACCATGCCGAGGACGCAGGTCATGACGCGGCCTACGGATACGACGGAATATTTGGTGTTCAGGTAATTTGAGATGCTGTTGCCGTATTTTAGTGTTAAGAGTCTGGAGAAGTTGATTCCCATCAGATAGTCTTCTTTGGCTCTTAAATATGCGGAGGCAGCCAGATTATCGTATTCTTTTAAGTCTTTGGCCTCCCTTATGCCTCGTAAGATTTCTTCTTCTGTTTGGGAGTCGATCCAGACTCGTCTTCGATCTTTGTCTTTTACGCCTGCCTGTTGTTCGACCAGACGGTAGATGTATTCTCCTTCCCGTCCCGAGTCGGTACAGACGTAGATGGTCTCGACGTCTGGCCGGTTCAGTAGTCCGGATACGATGCGGTATTGCTTGGATACCGCCGGTATGACTTCGTACTTGAACTTCTGCGGGATAAAAGGCAGAGTCTCAAGACTCCACCTTTTTAATGCTGGATCGTATTCTTCCGGATAGCTCATGGTGACCAGGTGACCGACACACCAGGTGACGATAGCCTCCTCGGATTCCAGGTATCCGTCTTTTCTTTTTGTATTAATATGCAATGCCTTGGCAAACTCCTGCGCGACGCTTGGTTTCTCGGCAATGTATAGTGATTTTCCCATTAATTATGTTACTCTCCTTTGTTGACCCAGGGCCACCTTAGCCCCGCTTCTTCAGCAATCCCCCGAGCACTGTCTCCACTGCTCCCACTGCTTTTTGAATCAGGCCTTTCTTTGGCTGTATCTTTTCTTTCTGTCCGGCTGTTTTTGCCGCTTCGATCGCCTCTTCCATGAATACCGCCTGTGAGTCGATCGCTTTATCTGTGATCTTGCGTTTGGCATATGTGCCGTCTGGCTGCATGACTCTTGCCTTGACGTTATCGCTTAACATGATCTTCAGGTCATGATTGATCTGGCGTCGGATTCTGTCATCTAATACCGGGCATGCGACTTCCACTCGTTTTTCTGTATTTCTTGTCATCATGTCGGCGGAACCGATATAGAGCTTCTGTGCAGCTCCGGTTCCGAAGCTGAAGATACGTGGGTGTTCCAGATATCTTCCTACCACGCTCATGACCCGTACATTTTCTGTATAGCCAGGTACTCCCGGTAGTATACAGCAGATTCCGCGAACAATCAAGTCTACTCTCACACCGGCGCAGGATGCTTCGGATACTTTGCGGATGAAATCTACGTCCGTTACGGAATTCATTTTCATTATGATACGTCCGTTACTTCCTTTGGCGATCTCTTCATCCATCATCTGTAGTATGCTGCTTTTTAAGCTGACCGGGGATACGATCAGGTAATTGTAGCTTCCGTTCAGATTGCCGATGGACATATTTTTGAAAAATTCTGCGGCGTCCTGTCCGATTCTTGGATCTGCGGTCATCAGGGACAGGTCGGTGTACATCGCTGCGGTCTTTTCGTTGTAGTTACCGGTTCCGACCTGGGTAATGTACTGGATGTCATTGCGGTTCCTGTATGTGATCTGGCAGATCTTGGAATGTACTTTGTAGCCATCGAATCCGTAGATCACGCGGCATCCGGCTTCTTCGAGTCTTTCAGACCAGTCGATGTTATTCTGCTCGTCGAATCTGGCACGGAGTTCGATGAGGACGGTGACTTCTTTGCCATTTTCTGCTGCCGCACAGAGGTATTCTACCAGTCTTGCTTTCTTTGCCAGCCGGTAGATAGTGATTTTGATGGTTAAGACATTCGGATCTGTCGATGCGTCTTTGATCAGTTTCAGGAATGGATCCATGCTTTCGTATGGATAGAATAACAGGATATCCTGTTTCTTCACCTGACGCAGCATATTTCCGTCCTGTACGTGTGCTGATTTCTGCGGTGAAAATGGTGAATAGATCAGTGATCTCTTCATGGAATCCGGCAGGTTTCCTGCGATGGAGAACATGTAATCCAGTTTCATCGGCATCTTCGTGCGGAAGATCTGTGCCGGTGTGATCTTGAATTTGTCACAGAAATATTCCTGCATCCGTGGGGATAATTTTTCTGCACTTTCCATTCGTACGACTGCCATTCTGCGGCGTTTGTGCAGTGTCTGCTGCATGAGTCTGCGAAAATCGTTGTTGATATCCAGTGCTTCGTCGTCCGGAGATACGTCTGCATTTCTTGTAACACAGATGTAGTTCGGGTCGGAGATCTCGTACTGGTCGAACACCAGATGCAGGTATTCAAGGATGACTTTTTCCATACGGATGTAGCGGATGTCGTGTCCCGGGAGCATCAGAATGTCGGATACGTAAGTTGGTACCGGGACGATGCCGAGCATCTGTTCTTCGTTATTTTTTTCGGTCTTACTCTTTTCGACTTTGTTCTTTTTACCTGCTGCCGGGTTCAGGCTTGCGGTGACGTAGATTTCTTTATTTAACAGATGTGGAAATGGATGGCTGCTGTCTACAATCTGTGGCGAGAGAACCGGAAGGATCTGTTCTTTGAAATATTTTTTTACATATTTTTTCTCATCTGCTTCCAGCTCTTTGAAGTCCAGTCCGCACACGCCGTATGGTGACAGTTCTTTTTTGATGTCGGCGTAGGTCTTGTCGCGTTCTTTGTATAGTGGTGCTACTGCGGCGTAGATGGCGTCTAATTCTTCCTGTGGTGTCATGCCGGAGCGTCTGTCTATGTGGTGTGCGTCCGTCTGTGACATGTCGTACAGGCTTCCGACTCTGACCATGAAGAATTCGTCCAGGTTGCTGGTGAAAATGGCTACAAATTTCATGCGTTCCAGTAATGGGACGCTTTTGTCTCTTGCTTCTTCTAATACTCTCTGATCAAATCTGAGCCAGGATAGTTCTCTATTTTGTGTATAGCCAAGTAATTCTTTACTCATAGTCGGGCCTCCGTTTCTGATGTTGTCATTTCATCTGCATTTTTCAGACACGTTCTAAGGTATAACCTGTATATTTTTTCATGTCTCTTTTTTACAGTGCTTTGTCATATTTTAACACGGAAGTATAAACAATCGCAATAAATGCGTAAAATTTTGCACAAAAAATACCGGACATGTAATCTTAAAGTCTTTCTCTCAAGATTACACATCCGGTATTTCTCTTTTTATATTCTATTTCTTTTCACAAGCCACCTGGGACACTAAAAAAGCCACTTTTCCCCGTCCCCCTGGCTCTCAATCATTTATTTCGCCTGGATATATCCCTTGGCTGTCAGTGCTTCTGCGCACAGTACGGCTCCGCCTGCTGCACCACGTACGGTATTGTGTGACAGTCCGATGAATTTGTAATCATACATGCTGTCTTCTCTCAGACGTCCGATAGATACGCCCATTCCGTTTTCGTAGTTAACATCTGCTTTTACCTGTGGTCTGTCGTCTTCTGACAGGTACTGGATGAACTGCTTTGGAGCGCTTGGAAGTTCTGCTTCCTGTGGGAATCCTTTGAAGCTTTCCAGTTTTTCGATCAGCTGTTCTTTGGTTGGCTTCTTCTCGAAGTTGATGAATACAGCTGCTGTATGTCCATTCAGAACTGGTACTCTTAAGCACTGGCATGTGATCTTTGGTTCTTCTGCAAGTTTGATCTCGCCGTTTTCAAGTGTTCCGAGTACACGAAGTGGCTCTTTTTCACTCTTTTCTTCTTCTCCGCCGATGTATGGGATGATGTTCTCGATCATTTCCGGCCAGTCTTTGAATGTCTTACCTGCTCCTGAGATTGCCTGGTATGTTGTTACAACAACTTCTTTTGGTCCGAATTCTTTCCATGCTGCAAGTGCAGGTGTGTAGCTCTGGATTGAGCAGTTAGGTTTTACTGCGATGAATCCGCGTGTTGTTCCAAGACGCTCTTTCTGAGTCTTGATCAGGTCGAAGTGCGCTGCGTTGATCTCAGGTACTACCATCGGTACATCTTTTGTCCAGCGGTGTGCGCTGTTGTTTGATAC
>CAKRPI010000044.1 GCA_934376945.1 uncultured Lachnospiraceae bacterium
CCTGCCTCAAGTAACTGTTTCATTGAAATTACACTCATGTCTTTTCTCCTTTTGGTTGTTTTCTTCCGCATGTCTCACTTTCAGAGGAACCATCTGGCACCGTCTCCGAAATCCACATGCGTGTTTAATCTGCAACTTTTGTATTATAACATAAGGGCCTGTCATCTGACAAGCCCCTATTTTGCAGAAAATTACGTTCTTATTTTGCTGAAAATTACGTTCTGTTTTACAAAAAATTACATTCCGGTAAAATATTCTGTAAGATAAAAGTTACTGTTTCGTGCAGACACACCCTATTCTCTTCTCAGCGCATCGATCGGATTTAAATTCGCTGCTTTGATAGATGGCAGTAGTCCGAACACGATTCCGATCATCATAGAAAACAGCACTGCAATCACTGCTGCCGGAATACTGATCGCCACCGTAACACCGGAGATTTTGCTAATCACCTGCGCCATCACAATTCCGGCGATCACCCCGAGAATTCCTCCCATACTGGTCAGTACTGCTGCCTCGGTCAGGAACTGACCAAGGATCGTATTTTTCCGTGCACCGATTGCCTTCTTCAGACCAATCTCGCTTGTTCGCTCCGTAACGGATACCAGCATGATATTCATAACACCGATTCCACCGACCAGAAGTGAGATACTTGCAATCCAGATCAGCTGATTATTCGTTGCGGCACTTAACTTCTGCATATTTCTTGCCTGCTCCAGAAGATTATCCGCTTTATACTTGGTGTTTGTCTGTGTGGAGGAGATTGTCGCATTTAAAATCTTCTCCGCACTTTGGCCTGCATCCTCCATGTCATCCGTACTTTTCGCCTTTACGATCACATTTTCCGGCTCATCGTAGGAATAGCTGATCGGCCAGCTGGTTTTCGGCATAAATACGTAGCTAATCTTGCTGCTCGCGTAGCTGTCGTACTGTGTCAGGTTTGTGATGTTCGGTTCATACGTATTGGCCTGCGCAGCAACACCAACCACGGTATAAGGCTGCTTTCCGATCTCAATGACCTTTCCGATCGGCGATTCATCCTCAAATAATGCCTTTGCCGCATTTGTATCGATAATCAGCACCTTCCGGAATTCCGTATAATCCTCCTCCACAAAATTCCGTCCGGTCTTGATCACATAACCGGCTGTTCCAAAATAGCTGGAATCAATTCCCCGGACACAGCCGCTTGACATTGCCTTGTCCTGATAAAAAACGCTGTCCGGACTCTGACGCTCTTTGTAGCTTGTTACACTTTCCACACTGTCCAGATCAAGAATCGCCTGCTTCGTTTCATCCGTTACCTCCGGAATTCCATACGGAATATCCGATGCCGAATAAATCGTCAGCGCATAGCCCTGCTGATTAATCTGGATATTAACCGCATTGCTTCCGGCTCCGATCAGACTGTTTTTGATTTCTTCGTTTGTTCCCTTGATCGTTGATACAATCGAAATGATTGCCGCAATACCGATAATAATACCCAGCATCGTAAGAAACGACCGCATTTTGTGGGACCAGATGCCCTGAAAGGACAGTCTTACATTTTCTAACAATTTTTGTTCCCCCTTTTATTCTGACAGTGCAGTAAGATTGTCTACTTCTTTCGTCTGTGCCCCTTCCACTACATCCGAACCATAAGGGAATGCAATCTTATCCTCCATGGAAAGACCGGAATTGATCTGAATCGCATAATCATAAACCGTCTTTCCGGTGGATACGTACTGTTTCTTCAATTTACCTTTTTCGTCCTTGTATACATAGGATCTTCCGTCGCTTTCCTCCCGTACGAGATACTTCGGAAGATAAATATCACCGGAGGAATCTGCAGCCTTTGCAGTAAACTGGAACGTAGCCTGCCCTTCTTCGATTCCCTCCGCATCTTCAATCAGCGCATAGAACGGATAGTACGCAACATTCGTATTCTGTGTTCCGCTGAAATACATCAGATTTTCCGCTCCGTTCGGATCCGGATAGCTGGAAACATCTTTGATCACAGCAGTAAAGGTCATTCCGTTTGCCGCAGTTCCGGTAACCGTGTCACCCTCATGCAGATTGCTGACAGATAGCTCGTCAATGGTTCCTTTCAGATAAAGTCCGGAAGTATTTGCCACCTTCGCAAAATATCCGTCCGTATCGGCTGTTCCATCTGCATTTCCGATGCTGATTACGGTACCATCCATCGTACTTTTTACAACTTTTCCATCTACAACCCGCTGACTCTGCTCTACCTTCAGCTCCTTTTCACGGATATCAAGATCACATGTCTTGATTTCCCGCTCTTTATCGGCAATCAGCTCTTTTAACTCTTCCGGCGTATACGTCTGATCTCCTCCGCCGTCAAAATCACCACCGCCATCTGATATACCCGGATCCTCTGTCTGCGGCTCTTCCTCCCACAGTCCGTACTGTTTCAGAAGCATAATCAGCGCATCACTGTTCCATACAGCCAGCTTCTGTCCATCACTTAATGCCAGATAAGCCTCTTTCGCTTCTTTGAGCTTTTCGATCAGAAGCTCCTCCTGCATGGATGGATCAAGCTCCTGAATCATAAGAACAACCTCATACACTGCCAGCCGCTCTCCGTACGTCAAAACAGTCGGAACCGGTGCTTCGGTTTCACTCTCTGCCGGATCACCGGTCTGATCCTCCCCCGGATCTGCATCGTCCTGAATCGGCGTTGTATCTCCGTTATGACTCCAGATATCACCGGTCTGTTCTGTTTCATCACCGCTTCCGTCATATACGCTCTGATCCAGTTCCTCTCTCCAGGTATCTCCAAGGTTCGCATACGCATTTTTTGCTCTTGCAAGCGCTGCCCGCTTATTTTCCAGTGAAATCTGATCATTTTTTAAGGTTGCTTCCAGATCGTCTACCAGCGTCTTTACCAGCGTTACGCAAAGCTGCTTATATCGTTTCTGCAGATATGTGATCTGATCCTCTTTTCCTTCTTTTTTCAGATACTCCTGCACAATGCTTCCAAGTGCATACTGCTCCATCGCCGGTGTCTTTCCATCCACAATGTCATCCGTTGCCATTGCCAGATTTGCCTGATAATAAATAAGTGCCGTCTCCAGCGCATCTGCATCATAATGATCCAGTGTCACACCGTCTGCTCCAAGCGCTGTCTCAGCCAGAGAAAGAAATGCAGTAATCCAGGATTCCACTTTTCCGGAAAAAAGTGCCTCAATTTCTACTGCCGATTCCGGCATCACGAATGTAGTTGTTTCTGCCGTCGGATCTGCCAGCTCTACGCCGGCCGGTATTACCTTCCAGCCCATAAAAGTCTGCTGGCTGTCCTCGGCTTCTGCCGTAATCGTCACCGTTTCGCCTGCTGCAATCTCAACCGTTTCTGATTCTTCCCCATTAATACGACCATTTATAATTGTCACCGGATACAGAAGTGGCGCCTCTGTCTCAGTTTCTGTCTCGGTTTGCGGCTCCGTCTCGGTCTCCGTACCTGTCTCAGTCTGCGGTTCCGTCTCGGTCTCCGTACCTGTCTCAGTCTGCGGCTCTGTCTCAGTCTCCGTGCCTGTCTCAGTCTGCGGCTCTGTCTCGGTCTCCGTGCCTGTCTCAGTCTGCGGCTCTGTCTCGGTCTCCGTGCCTGTCTCGGTCTGCGGCTCCGTCTCGGTCTCCGTACCCGTCTCAGCCTCCGTGCCTGTCTCGGTCTGCGGCTCTGTTTCGCTCTCACGATTGGAATCGTCTGTTGATTCTGTCTCTGTATCCGCTTCCGTTCCGCTTTCATCCTGCCAGTTGGATTCCGGCTCTGTACCATTCTGTTCCGGATTATCCACGCTGTCTTCTGTCTGATCCTCCGGGAATGTTTCCTGCGCCGCTGCTTTTTCTTCCATCTCCACCAGCCGGTCTTTATTTGAGACTGCAGCCTGTGCTGCCGTTGTCAGATCTTCATACTGTTTTCTTGCCTCTTTTACATCATTCACAAAATCGCCCGGATTTTCCGGATCAAGCTCGCGAATCAAGAGCTCCACGTAACGCACCTGATACTGCTCCATCAAAGCAGCACTTTCTTCCAGCACCTTTGTCCCTTCTTCACCCAGTGCCTCTTTCACACTGTCTTTTGGGACATAAAAAATCTGCTCTGCTCCGTTTTCCGATGCTGTTTTTTTATCTGCAAGATTTTTCCGGTAATAAGATACACATTCCGATATGGCATTGCCGATCTCCTCTGCAGTCAGTGAATCCCCATGCGTCCGAAACAGAACATCAATCATGGATACAAGTGTTTCATAGCTGGAAACAGCATCTGCTACAGTCTTTTGCTGTGTATTCTCTGCACCATTTTTGGTCTCTGTTTTTCCCGCATTTTTCTGCGCATCAGCCTGTACATCCTCCGGTACTTCTTCAACTGCCTGCACATCCTCTACGGAAAGCCCTCCGTTTGCATCAGCAGACTCTGTCTGTTTTTCTCCATTTCCGGAGCCTGGTGTCATTTCCTGTCCTTCATCCACGATCAGATCATCCGATGAAGCCGTCTTTATCATAGAATCCTGCTCCAGTGCCGCCGATGCCTTTGTTTTCTTCAGTTTATCCAAATCCTTTTCCAGCTTGATCTTTTCCAGTTCCTTTGCCTGCAGATCAAGCTCCGCCATTTCAAGCTCCAGCTCCGGAAGGGTCATGTCATAGGAAAAAAGAGGCGTACCCTCCTTTACCGTTTCTCCTGCCGAAACATAGATCTTGTCTATCTGATACTCTTCATTTAACGTGATCGTCTGCGCAACCTGTGAAGTAACAGTACCATACACCATCTCATCGTCATCCCAGTATCCGGAATTCACGTTAATGACCGGTACCACCTCGATCGGGTCCTTTTTCCCCTGCATCGTATAGTATGCGCCGTATCCGACTCCTCCGACCAGAGCCGCTGTCACCACAAGGCTGATTACCACCATTCCTGCCTTTTTCATTGAACCGCCTCCCTGTGTTCTGAAATCTCTCCGTCAAAGATATCCACGATCCGCTTTGCATGATGTGCAATTCCCGGATCATGCGTGATCATAACTACCGTTACCCCTTCCTCGTTCAGCTTCTGAAACAGCTCCATAACCTGCGCACTTGACTTGGAATCCAGTGCGCCGGTCGGCTCATCCGCAAGAAGAATCTTTGGTTTGTTGACCATCGCACGCGCGATCGCCACGCGCTGCTTCTGGCCTCCTGAGAGCTGCGTCGGATTAAATGTCGTACGGTCTTCCAGACCGACCCGTATCAGAGCCTCTCTTGCCCGCTCTCTGCGGACCTTTTTGCGCACTCCTGCATAAACAAGCGGAAGGGCTACATTTTCCAGTGCCGACATACGCGGCAGAAGCTGAAAATTCTGAAAAACAAATCCAATTGTACCAAGCCGCAGATCTGCCAGTTTGTTCTCGTTCAAAGAAAGGACATTGCTTCCGGCCAGCTCATAACTGCCTGACGTCGGAAGATCCAGACATCCGATAATGTTCATCAGCGTAGATTTACCGGAACCGGACGGTCCCATGATTGCAACGTATTCTCCCTCTTCCACATAAAGGCTGACATCTTTGAGTACCGGGACTGTCATTTTCCCCTGAATATAATCCTTATAAATATGCTCCAGTTTCAGGATCACAACTGTTTACCTCCCTGTATTCATCCGACTGTTCCAAGCGAGTTTGCACCACTTAACAGTGGATTCGATGCTCCGTTAATATACGTACCGTCTTCCTGATCTGCATCGTATACATCATCTACTGAATCATTGTAGCTTCCCATGTCCGCTCCGTCCGCTGAATTTTCATCGTACGTACCAAAATCCTCTTCGCCTGCCGAATTTTCATCGTACGTGCCAAAGTCCTCTTCGCCTGCCTGATTTTCATCGTACGTACCAAAGTCCTCTTCGCCTGCTGAATTTTCATCGTACGTACCAAAGTCCTCTCCGCCTGCCAGATTTTCATCGTACGTACCCATATCTGCACTGTCATCCCCATAATTATCGATTACATTCCCCTGGTTATCCAGCATCTCTCCATTGCCGTCCAGACCGCTCATATCCACACTGCCATCCGAGCTGTAATCATTATAAATAACCGGTGTGCCCTCGGTCAGACCATCCTGCACAACCGTAATATAATCATCCTCTGACAGTCCGTCTTTGATTTCATACTCCATCAGATCCTGATCGTACTCTCCAAGCGTAACCGGATGCTTCTCCAATACATTATCCTTATTGGCCCTCCAGACGTAAGCCGTGCCGTCATCATCCTGCTCGATGTAATACTCTCCCAGCCACATGCCGGTCTTCGTTTCCTTCTGTCCCTCATCGGCTTCCATATAAACATGCTGTCCGAGAATCAGCCCTTCTGATGTATCCAGTTCCACGTAGAAGGTATAATTTGAACTGCCGGAATCAGAACTGCTTCCCCACATATATGAATTGGAATCGCTGTTCTCCTCCGCTCTGTCCGTCTTAATCTCTGAAATCGTACCATTCCATGTCTTTGAAGCATCAACACGGGAATGCACAAGCACCGGAGTTGCCGAATCATAAAGTGCCTGCAAATTCTGCAGATTCTGCTCATTGACACTTCCTTTGATCCGATAATCCCCCGCTGCCAGAATTTTAATATATACAGAAGAATCTCCTGATGAGGAGTAGGAACTTGCACTGCTGCTACTGTTCGGATCCGTAATGGACTGCACGATGCCAGCCATCTCCGCTGTCACCGTTGCATTTGCGATTGTTTCCTTGAGATTTTTAATTTCCAGCTGCTTTGATTTAATTTCATATTCCTTCTGTTTGATCTCGTTCTGATCACTCAGAATCTGTGTGGTGTAAGACAGCTGATCATCTGCGCTTGCATTCTTTTTGTCCTTTTCATTCTGTGCAATGCTCTTATTCAGCAGTTCAATATCGCCCTCTGCACGTTCAATATCGATTTCCGCCTGCGCCAGCTTATCCTCATCATCCTTCGTATCATATACAAACAAACGCTGTCCTTCCTTGATCTCCTGCCCCTCTTTTACAAAACACTGTTTCACAGTGCGATCATTTTCCAGCTTTACTTCCAGCGTTGCCTGCGGCTCCACTTCTCCGGCATAACGGTCTGCCACCGTACTTCCGGTGCTTCCGTAGCCTGTAATTACCGATACCTGATCAACATAAACTGCATCTTCACTCGTAGAAGAAACACGCTCCTGCGTTGTATTTTCAAAGAAATGATGATAGACACCGTAGCCGCCTGCTCCGACAATACCGATCACCAGAAACGCGATTACTGCTTTTTTCATGAATCAATTCCCCTTCAATTCTAATCTTGTTTTTATCGTTTTAACTTTTAACATGATACCACAACTTTTTGCAAAAGAAAGAGATTTTTTCTTAATACTTACAAAAGACATCGTTTTTTCACATTTCTTCGTCTGCCGGATCAAAGCAGATTTTCATAAGCCAGTACCTCGTTTCGTAAATAACTATACCATAACTATAGCATCACGCAGGATGCGGATTGCGCGGGATGTGGATTCGACTTTGCTCCGGCAAATGTCGTTTACTGTCATTTCTTACCGCACAAAACCTTATTTCATAGTCACATATTCCATTTTATTGACATATTTCTGTTTTTCATGTACAATCAGTTAAATACTGATTTTTAGAATGGAGTTCGGCTTTAATATGAAAACATTCCTTATCTTTTATATGATCCTGATCAATCTTTTCGGCTTTGCCATCATGGGCATCGACAAACGCCGTGCGATCCGGCACAGATGGCGCATTCCGGAACGTGTCCTGTTCGGCACCGCTTTTTTCTTCGGCAGCATCGGCATTCTCACCGGCATGTACGTTTTTCGCCATAAGACAAGACATTTGTCGTTCCGTCTTGGCATTCCCGCCATTTTAATTCTTCAGCTTCTGCTTGCCGGATTTCTTTTTTCCTGGAATCAGCGCCGTCTTGAAAGTCCATCGCTTGCCGTCGAACAGGAGCTGGACCGCATCCTGCAGCTCGATGACGCAACGATCCAATCCTTCGTTTCCTATGAAAATCTTACCAATTCTCACATTGCCTCCGGTTCGCCCGGTACCCTGGCTTCCAAGGCAGTGTCGCTCTTTTTTCAACATTTCCAGTACCATATTCACAATGAAGACATAAACGGCGATACCGCCGAAGTCAGTGTCACGCTTACAAATATCGATATGCATGCGCTGGCACAGGATCTGTGCCGCGAAATTCTGAAACGATCCGTTTCTGTCGCAGATGATCCACAGCCAATGACCACTGACGATTATTATCAGCTTCTCTATCGTACCCTCTCCGAAAATAATTATGAAGAAGTCGTAACAACCGCCTGGTTTCATCTGCGCCGCGAAGAGCAGGGATGGACCATTCTCGTTGATGATGAGCTTGAAGATGCTCTTGTCGGAAACTTTATCTCCTATATAAAGGATCCCTATATCCTTTCTGCTAAAACCGTACTGGAACTTCATCTTGACGCTCTGTCTGACCTGGATGCAGATGGATGGAAAAAATACCTGAACCTGAATGATATATTTTCTACCGGCAACGCCACGTACGCTGCGCAGATTGATGATGCTTTTTCCGCTTTACTTGCAGATACATACGCATGGAAAATTCTGACCTGCATAGAAAACAACAATCAGGCTGAAGCTTCCATCCGCATCACCGGCCCGGATATGACCGGTATTCTGAATTCTTACAAAGATTCTCTGCTTGCATATGCCGCTACCACCCAATCCATCCGCGACACGCCAGAAGCACAGTCCGACGAGACCTCCCGTCTGCTGCTTGCAGCGCTCCAATCCTCAGATGCTGCGTGTCCGACCAGCCTTGATCTGTCCTTTACGAATGACGGAAAAGCATGGCAAATCGCACTTGATCAATCCTTCACAAATGCACTCATGGGCGATATGGAGCAGGCTCTTCTTGTCTTTGATGATTCGAACGAGTAAGGCTGTGCATGACAATTTTTATGACATGATATTAAGGTCAAAAGATGCTTTGCGACATCATAATATAGAAAATGCGCTACGATAAACGCAGCGCATTTTCCAGTTCTTCGTTATCCATCATATTTTCCAGGCCGTCCTCATGAACTACCTGCATAAATGCAAGAAATACCTGAATATCATAATATCTTGACTCATCTATCATCAGTTCCATCGCCGCATCCACATCGAATGCCTTACGGTACGGACGGTCTGCCGTCAAAGCCGCAAACACATCGCAGACGCGGATGATCCTCGCACCAAGCGGAATTTCCTCTCTTGTGAGATTGTTCGGATATCCAGAACCGTCACAGTTCTCATGATGGTACCGCACCATCTCCACAATCTCTTCAGAATACCCCATCCGCTGCAGAAAATCTGCACCAAGCCTGGAATGTCTTCTCACATATTTCATCTCCTCGATGATCAGTGTTTCATCTTCATGGCCTTTTACGTATTTGGCAAGCTCCAGCTTCCCGATATCATGCAGAAATCCGGCAATGGCAAGCTTGTGACACATTTCTTCACTGCAATTCATCCTTTTTCCTGTATGAAATGCCAGATTGCTCACACAGATTCCGTGTGCCAGTTCCTTGGTCACACTCGGACGGATGATCGGATACTGTTTCCGGTATTCATGTCCCGTTTCATTCATGGATTCCTGACCTCTTCCTCTCGATCATCTCATCAATCCGGTCAATATAATTCCGGATATCCTTCACATTCTCAATCCGTTCAATCCGATCCTGTGCCCAGACCATCTTCGTGGATGCGCCTGCACCAAGCGCCAGAATGCTCTGCACCTCTTCCATGATGAGAATGTTGTAAATTCCCGCCTTGCCCTCTTTTGCATAGCCGACATTTTCAAAATTACCGGCCATGTTCTTCTGGCGGTACAGATAATACGGACTCTGTCCTGCTTTTGCAGCATACTCTGCTGCCATGTCCATGATTTCCCGATTATTTGTAAACGTCATTTCCTTATATTCATCGTGGAACATTTTCAGGCGTGAAGCACGCTTTACCGCAAGCGAATGAACCGTGATGCTGTCCGGGTCAAGCGCTGTGACCTCCTTTAAGGTATGCTCCACATCTGCCTTTTCCTCTCCGGGAAGACCAACAATCAGGTCCATGTTTATATTATCAAAGCCCATTTCTCTTGCAAGGCAAAATGCTTCCTTCGTCTGCTCCACCGTATGACGGCGCCCGATCAGATCCAGGGTCTTTTGATTCATGGTCTGCGGATTGATTGAAATTCTTGAAATACCGTGCCTGCGCAACACTGCAAGCTTTTCACGCGTAATGCTGTCCGGGCGGCCCGCCTCAACCGTAAATTCCAGCAGACGGCTGTAATCAAACCGTTCCTCCAGCTTCGAAAGCAGTCTCTCCAGCTGATCCGGCTCCAGCGTGGTCGGGGTGCCGCCTCCGATATATACCGTATTCAGCTCTTTGCCCGAAAATGCATCTGCTGCATAATCAATCTCCCTGCACAGTGCATCCAGATAAGCATCCACCTGATTTTTCCAAAGCCCGATCGGACTGGAACTAAACGAACAGTACAGGCAGATACTTGGACAGAACGGAATGCCCACGTACAGACTGTATCCATTCTGATAATTGATATCCTTCAGCAGATGACGCTCCCGGTTTGCAATCGCAATTGAAAGCGCTGTTTTTTCATTGCTCGTATAATAGGTTTTCCGCATATAGTCTGCGATTTCCACATTCCGAAAGCCCTGCTCAAGCATTGCCATCGGAATCTTTGTCGGACGGATTCCTGTCAGATTGCCCCACGGAAGCTTCTGACCGGTATACGCCGAAAGCTGACGGTAAACGAGACGCTTCACTTCGTTTTTCAGCTCTTTTCGATTGTCCGGCTCGGTGCAGACGGCAGTCTCTTCTGACTGCAGCGCTCCGTCCTTTATAATCTGAAAATGAAGAACTGTGTCCTCTGATCCAGCAGTATTTCCGCCTTCGCCGTCCGTCTTCAAAAATTCCAGCAAAAACTCAAGCTGTGCTTCCTTCTTTTCCTCAGAGGTTTCATATACAATTTTTACGTCCTCCCCCGGGTAAAAGGATTTTACCAGAGAGTGGACGTCATATTCAAAAATCTGTCGGTTTAATTGTACGATTATCATATTCTCATCCTGCTTCAGTACGGATTATACCGTTTTTCATATGCTATGTCAGTCGACGCATCGTGTCCCGGATATACCATGGTGTCATCTGGAAGCGCAAACAGCTTTTTGTGAAGAGACTCATGCAGCATCCCCATACTTCCGGTCGGGAAATCGGTTCTTCCGACATTTCCGTGAAACAGCGTATCTCCGGAAAAAACAAGCTTTTCCTCCGGGAAATAATAGCAGGCACCACCGATCGTATGTCCCGGAGTATGAAGCACCTCGATCTTAAACCCGGCAAGCCGCAAACTCTCACCATCCTTCAGAAAATGATCTGCCTTTACTGTATAACCGCTTCCGTAAAATCCTGACAGATTATTCTGCGCATCCTCCAGAATCTCTTTTTCTTCTGCCATTGCATAGATTGGCGTATGATAACAGGCCTTCAACTCCTCTGCCGCACCAATGTGATCAAAATGGCCGTGCGTCAGCAAAATTGCCGCCGGTCTTCCACCCATTTTGGCAATTCGCTCCCTGATTCGCTGCGCATCATCAGCCGGATCCACGATCAGCATATCTCCGCTCTCCCTGTTCAGCACCAGATAGCAGTTTGTCTGTACCGGTCCGAGCACCATACTTTCCATTTTCAGCTTACTCATCGCTTCTCCTTTCAGCCTGTCGTACGTTCAATATCGATTACACTCTCTACCTGGCGGATCTTCTCAATCAGAGAGTTCAGCACTGCCTTATCCGGCACTTCAAATGCCATGGCAATCGTGGCAAATCCCTGCTTGCTCGTACGTGAATTCACGGAACTCACATCAATCTTCCGCTCCGTAAAAATTTTGGTGATATCCACCAGAAGACCGGTCCGGTTGTGGCCATAGATGATGATTTCAGCCATGTACAGGCCCTTTTCACCCTTCTGTGCCTCCTGCTGCCACTCCGCATCAATGATGCGCGCCCGTTCCTCCTCCGGAAGATTAATGATATTGATACAGTCCGTACGGTGCACCGTTACACCACGTCCGCGTGTCACAAATCCAACAATCTCATCACCCGGAATCGGACTGCAGCACTTTGCAAAACGAACACTGACATCATCCACTCCCTGCACGGTAATACCGCCCTTGGATTTTGCAATACGCACCGGCGTTGCCGAATCCTTTGATGCCTGGATCGTCTCAATGATCTGCTCGTCCGTAATCGCCTTTTTATGATCCAGTTCATAGCCTTCCAGCAGCTTGTTGACCACCTGGCCTTCCTTCAGGCCACCGTGTCCGATTGCAGCCAGTACAGAATCCCAGTCCCGAAATCCATACTTTATAAGCACACGCTCAACGTATTCCGGCTTTAAAATATCGCCCTGGACGATTCCCTTTGCCCTGCAGTAATTCGAAAGCATCTCTTTACCCTTGACGATATTATCCTCTTTGAGCTCCTGCTTAAACCACTGCGTTATCTTATTCTTCGCCTGAGAGCTCTTTACAATCTTCAGCCAGTCTCTGCTCGGTCCGCGGGAGTTCTGTGAAGTGATAATCTCGATCCGGTCACCATTTTGAATCACATAATCAATCGTTACCAGACGGCCGTTGACCCTTGCCCCGATCATCCTGTTGCCGACTGCACTGTGGATACTATACGCAAAATCAATCGGTGTAGACCCAGCCGGAAGATTCTTGACATCACCCGCCGGTGTGAAACAGTAAACACTTTCCGAAAACAGGTCAAAATCACTCTTTAAAAGACTCATGAACTCACGGTTATCCGACATCTGCCAGTCCAGAACCTGCCGCAGCCAGCTGAGCTTTTCTTCCTCGCTCTTCGTGCCACTCTTCTTTCCGTCCGCACTCTCCTTGTATTTCCAGTGCGCTGCGATACCATACTCAGCCGTTCGATGCATCTCGAACGTACGAATCTGGATTTCAAATGGCTGTCCGTTCGGACCAATCAGTGTCGTATGCAGTGACTGATACATGTTCTGCTTCGGCATTGCAATATAATCCTTGAAGCGCCCCGGAATCGGCTTATACATTTCATGGATGACACCAAGTGCGGCATAGCAGTCCTTAACCGTATCCACAATGATCCGCACAGCAAAGAGGTCATAAATCTGGTCAAGCGTCTTTTTCTGATTGACCATTTTTTTATAAATACTGAAGAAGTGCTTCGCACGACCGTCGATCTGCGCTTTGATTCCGGCAGCCTCAATGTGTTCGCTGACCTCTTTTACGATCTCATCGACAAACGCCTGCCTGGCCTCTTTTTTCAGCGCAATTTTTTCTACCAGATCATAATAGACATCCGGCTCCAGATATTTCAAAGAAAGATCGTCCAGTTCCACCTTGATCTTGGAAATACCGAGCCGGTGCGCGATCGGTGCGTAAATATCCATTGTCTCGCGTGCTTTTTCCTTCTGCTTTTCCGGCGACTGATATTTCAAGGTACGCATATTGTGGAGACGGTCGGCCAGTTTGATCAAAATGACACGGATGTCCTTTGCCATTGCCAGAAACATTTTCCGAAGATTTTCCGCCTGTACCTCCAGCTTATCTGCCGAATACGACAGCTGCGTCAGTTTCGTGACACCATCCACCAGAAGCGCCACCTCCGCCCCGAACTCTTCCTTTACCTGTTCGGTCGTCATCACAGTATCCTCGACTACATCGTGCAGAAGCCCTGCTGCAATCGTCTCCTTATCAAGCTCCAGATCTGCCAGGATAATCGCCACGCAAAGCGGATGAATGATGTACGGCTCTCCTGATTTCCGCTTCTGATCCTTATGTGCCTCATAAGCCGTCTTATAGGCTTTCTCGATCAGTGAGATATCATCCGACGGATGATACTTGCGAATCCCCGCAATCAGCTCCTGATACAATTTGTCCGGGCTTGTAAAATCCTCCATCGTTTTTACGCTGGCATCCGCCCGCCTGATTTCATCAATTTTTTCCTGTTTTGTCCTCGTATCCATCGGCATCTATCTCACCATCTCCGTAATTTCTGTACTTTATGCGACATTTTCCGCCGTCCGTCAGAAAAGCTTTTCCTGCAGAAGCATTTTGTTGCTTACTTTACCTGTTTGGGGAACAGCCAGACCCGCTCATTACTTGCCTTCGTAACAGATAACAGAATCCACATCGTAGTTGGCAAGCTTCTCACGGCCCTTCAGTCCGGCAAGCTCCATCAGAAATACTACCTTTACCACCACGCCACCAAGCTGCTCAATCAGCTTGATCGCTGCTTCGATCGTGCCGCCGGTTGCGATCAGATCATCGATCAGAACAACCCTCTGTCCAGGTTTGATCGAATCCTTATGCATTTCAATGGCTGCCGTGCCATATTCCAGCTCATATTCCATAGAAACGGTCTCGCACGGAAGCTTTCCCTTTTTGCGCACCGGAACAAATGCCTTGTGCAGATTATAAGCCACCGGGACACCAAAAATAAATCCTCTTGACTCCGTTCCCGCAATCACATCAAACTCTACGCCTTCCAGTTTTTCCTGGATCAGATCGATCGAAAGCTTCAGTCCATCCGGATCCTGCAGAATGCTCGTTACATCCCTGAAAATAATCCCCGGCTCCGGAAAATCCGGAATACTTCTGACATACTCTTCAATCTTTTTCATTTTTCCCGCTCCTTTGCGAATTATTCTGTCCGTCCTGCCGAAGCAGATATTCCTAATCCACTTCGCTATTTGTAAGATGGGAACAGCAAATATCTTTTAGTATAGCATTTTCCGGCATATTTCGCAAGCTGCAAGTCGTTCATATCTTTGCTTCCTATTTCTCTTCGCTTTGTGAAATTTTACCGTTCCGTAATCTTCCGGTAAATCCACAGCACCGCTGCAATCACAAGCAGCACCGGAAGCAGCTTCCACAAAATATGGAACACCATACCGAGTACAATACAAATGATCACAATCACCAGCACAATCTTAGCCCAGTCCCCAGCCGTCATCCGGTGTACCTCAACATGTGCACCGGTAAATGGATCGGTATATTCTCTCTCTGTCGAATCTTCCCGATACGTACCATCCTCTTCCGTATAAACAGTTGCCTCCTGATACGGTTCCTCCGCTTTTTTCTCATCCACCTGAAGAATTGTCCGCGCAATCAGTCTCGGATCTCCAAGCTCCTGCAGCACCTGCTCCTCTGTCTTTCCAGAAGCGATCTGCTGCTCTATATAATTCCAGTAATAATTAATGTTGTCTGCAACCTCGTTCTCTGACAGCTCACGAGCCAGCACCTTACGCAGCGTTTCCAAAAATTCCTGTTTTGACATATGCTTCCTTTCCTATGATATTAATGTCAAAAGATGCCTTACGGATTGTTCCGTACTTCGTACTCCCACAATCCTGCATCTTCCTATATATATCCTGTATTCGATTCGATATCATAACTTTTTTCCATACTATACTCTAATCTTGCCCAATCCGCAAGTAGGTGTTTCTTTTTTCGTCTTCTGCAGTGTGATTCTTACGAAAGCTGTTTCCTATAAAAAACAAGAGCCCTGAACTCCCGCCACAAGCATGGAAATCCGGACTCCTGTCTTATATTTCTTATTGCATTACATTTTATGTTTCTTATTGCATTTTTATATTTCTTATTACGCTTTTTTGCTTTCTATCACGTTTTTATATTTTCTTATTATATTTGTGATTTTTTCTTGCTTTACCCTGCTTTTATTTTGCTGCTTTCTTCTTGCCTGCGATCGTCTGAACACCCTCAACAGCAAGTACGATTGCAAGAATTACAAGCAACGTACCGATACCTGCACGGATCCAGCACCACATCGTTTCGCCGGTGCCTGCCATTGCAGTGTTGAAGTTTGTCAGGATTGTCTGGCACAGAGATACGATAGTTACGATAAGCATGAATGCCATCGGGAACAGGAACATCTTATTGTTCTTGCCCATGGTTCCAAGCCATGCAGCGACAGCCAGAAGGCCAAGCGCTGCAAGCAGCTGGTTAGCTGCTCCGAACAGAGCCCAGATCTTTGCGTATCCGGTCATACCAAGTGCGATGCCAAGTACAACCGTGATGATCGTTGCAACATACGGATTCGTAACCACTTTCTTGAATCCGGTTGCATCCTTATAGGTCTGACCCGGCTCAAGCCAGAACTCCTGGAACATGTAACGTGCAAGACGTGTTGCCGTATCCAGAGAAGTCAGGCAGAATG
>CAKRPI010000045.1 GCA_934376945.1 uncultured Lachnospiraceae bacterium
TCATCAAAAGCATACTCGTTGAAGTAGGAATGAAACATAGAAGTTTATAACTTTTTATAAGTTTTCAGTAACGGTTTTATGGGGCATTTTTATTTTGTGAGACACGGTCAGACGGTGTGGAATGTAGAAAATAAGATATGCGGAGCGACAGACAGTCCGCTGACAGAGTACGGTAGGGAGCAGGCTGCCAAAACCGGAAGAAATATCCTGGAAAACGGCATTCAGGCAGACGAGATTCTCTATTCGCCGCTTAGCCGTGCTGAGAATACGGCAAAAATTATTTCAGAAATAGCAGGAATTCCCTGCAGGGCAGAAGTGAGGCTGACGGAACAAAATTTTGGAAAATGGGAATCTACGCCGAGAGATGGCAAGGATTTTAAGAAAGCAAAAGAATCCTTTGCATGTCGGTATGAAGGCGGGGAATCCATGTTGCAGCTTGCACAGCGGATTTATAATCTGCTGGATGAAATCAAAGAAGAGTCAGCACAGAAGACATATATTCTGGTGGCACACAATGGCATTGCGCGGATGGTGCAGTCTTATTTTCAGGATATGACTAATGAAGAATTTGCGGCATTCGGTGTGAAAAACTGCCAGGTGGTGCGGTATGATTTTTGAGTAATATACTAGAGGGATGCGAATGAATTGGGTAGACGGAAAAATACGGTGCTGTTGGGCAAATCCAAAAAATGAACGATATATTCGTTATCACGATGAGGAATGGGGCGTTCCGGTGCATGACGACCGAAAGCTTTTTGAAATGCTGGTCCTGGAGTGTTTTCAGGCAGGATTGTCGTGGGAATGTGTCCTGAATAAGCGAGATGCGTTTCGTGAAGCCTTTAACGGTTTTGACGTGGAGAAGGTTTGCGCTTACAATGAGGAAAAGCTGGAAGCACTGCGGAACAATCAAGGCATCATACGCAACCGCCTGAAAATACAGGCTGCCGTTATCAATGCACAGGCATTTCATGAAATTCAGAAGGAATACGGCAGCTTTTCCGATTATCTCTGGCATTGGACAGATGGCAAAGTGATTCGGGAAACAGGAAAAACAAGTTCGGAATTATCGGATGTGATTTCTAAAGACTTAAAGAAGCATGGTATGAAATTTGTGGGAACCACGGTGATTTATGCTTATCTGCAGGCTGTCGGTGTAATCTGGTCACATGAGGATGGATGTTTTTGCCGAAAAGAACGATAGCAAAACAGGGATTTTACAAAGACGTTTTTTGGGAACAACGAGGGTTTACGAAAATATAAAAATTCTAAGAAAGGAGTGTCTACTCAAAAAATACCGGGCATTCTTGAATAGCAGGAGTATAGCTGGATTCATATTTTGAGTGGCAGAAAAAAATGAGTTACGCAATTGTATTCAGCAGCAAGACAGGAAACACAAAATTGCTGGCAGAAACTATTTATAAGAATTTGAAGCAGGAGAACTGTTGCTATTTTGGGACACCTGATTTGGCAGCAATGGAAGCAGACACCCTTTATGTAGGATTCTGGACGGATAAGGGAACAGCAGATTCTGCAACGGTGGATTTTCTGAAGCAGATGCATGGAAAAAAAGTATTTTTATTTGGCACGGCGGGTTTTGGCGGCAGTGAGGAGTATTTTGCTAAAATTCTGAAAACAGTGAAGAAATCGCTGGATGACAGTAATACCATCATTGGCAGCTTTATGTGCCAGGGGAAGATGCCAATGTCCGTGCGCTGCAGGTATGAGAACATGAAAAAACAGCCGACTCATGCGATGCCAAATCTGGATGCGTTGATTGAAAATTTTGATAAAGCGCTTTCTCATCCGGATGCAGAGGATTTGGAGCACCTGAAACAAGCGATAAAATAAGCGATAAAACAAGCAGAGAAATGGTTTACTTGACAAAGGTTTATTTTTCGCATATAATTACCAATGATAATTACTAAAGATAATTGTCAATAATAACCAATAATAATAATCAATAACAATCATATGGAGGGAATCTATGGATTCAGAACGAATCAAACGTATGTTGGATGCCTGTTATCAGGCAAAACGGATTCGGGATATGCTTCCACCGCTGCCACAGGGTGTTACTCCTGCGTATATTCACTATCTGGATACAATTCAGGCGTTGGAACGTCGGGGCATCTGTGTGAAGGTATCCGACATCAGTGATGCACTGGAGCTTCCAAGACCCGGAGTAACGAGAACGGTTAAAGAGATGGCAGCGAAAGGATATCTCAGAAAATATGCATCTGAGGAAGATGGACGTGTGACGTATATTTCGCTGACGGAAGCAGGATATCAGCTGTCTCAGAAATATGATGAGCAATTTTTTGCTGCACTTGCGCCTTACATGGACGGTATTTCGGAGGAAGAGGCAGATGGTATGATTCGCACAATCGATAAGTTTTATCAGGTTATGCTGGAGAGGAGGAATTCCTTTGACGGGAGATAAAAGAGATTTTACGCAGGGAAATATTTTAAAAAAACTTGTATTTTTTATGCTTCCGATACTGGGAGCGCTTGTGCTTCAGGCGGCTTACGGAGCAGTTGATCTTTTGGTAGTAGGACGCTTTGGATCTACCTCAGGACTGTCAGCAGTTTCAACCGGAAGTCAGGTTTTGAATTTGGTAACCTTTGTGGTGACGCAGCTTGCCATGGGCATTACGGTATTGATTGCAAGGTATCTTGGCGAGAAAAGACAGGAACAAATCGGTATGGTCCTTGGAGGTGCTGCAGTTGTATTTGCATTGATTTCGGTTGGTCTGTTTATCGTGATGGTCGGACTGGCAAGACCGATTTCAGTTTTAATGCAGGCACCTGAAGAGGCGGTAAATCTGACAGCAAGTTATGTGAGAATCTGCGGAAGCGGAATTTTCTTTATTGTGGCGTACAACCTGCTTGCAGCAGTTTTTCGGGGGATGGGAGACAGTAAATCGCCGCTCTTGTTTGTCCTCGTGGCCTGCATTGTGAACATTATCGGAGATCTGGTGCTTGTGGCAGGGCTGCATCTTGATGCGGCCGGAGCAGCGTTTGCAACCGTATTTGCACAGGCGGTCAGCGTAGTATTTGCAGTTGTGATTCTGCTGAAAAAGGATCTGCCGTTTAAAATTCGGAAACAGGATTTCAGATTGAATGCACAATGCAGACGATTTCTGGCAATTGGAATTCCTCTTGCACTGCAGGAGTTTTTGACCCAGCTTTCCTTTCTTGCGCTTTGTGCGTTTGTTAATCGGCTTGGACTGGAAGCTTCCTCAGGGTATGGCGTTGCCTGTAAAATCGTAAATTTTGCGATGTTGATTCCGAGTGCATTGATGCAGTCGATGGCATCATTTGTTGCGCAGAATGTAGGTGCCGGAAAGTTCAGACGTGCGAAGCAGGCGATGTTTACAGGGATTGGCGTAGGGCTGGTGTTTGGCTGCTTTGTATTTGTTCTGGTGCTTTTAAAGGGTGATGTGATGGCTGGATTTTTTTCGTCAGATGAAGCGGTAATCCAGAAAGGCTTTGCTTATCTGAAGGGATTTGCACCGGAAACGATTGCTACTGCGATTATGTTTAGTATGGTAGGATATTTTAATGGAAATAATAAGACGGTATGGGTTATGGCACAGGGATTGATTCAGACGCTTTTGGTGCGTCTGCCGTTTGCGTATGTGATGAGTATTCAGCCAAATGCGAGTCTGACAAAAATTGGTCTGGCAGCTCCAATATCAACAATGGTCGGAATTGTACTGAATGTCGGATTTTATGTCTATCTGAATCATAAGAATCCTTTTCAGAGTGATTTGCAATAAAAATGCGGCAACTGTTTGACACCAGCCTCTAAAATGCAAAGAAAAATGCCAGGGAAAATAGCTTGCGAAGTGTACGGCGGAATGATATAATGAAATAATACTTTTTGCGCTGCATATCAATCTACAGTACAAACTGAACAGGCGGTGGATTTTCCAAGAGGCCGGGCCGACTAAAATGGCAGCAGATGAATTTGCATCTGTGGGACAGTAGTTTACGAATTGTTCCACAGGTGTTTTTTTATATAGTATAGTGGAAAATATCGTTAGAATTATCTGATTACAGGAAAAGTTCCCGGGATGATCGTATAGTCTCGGGGCATTCTTGAATTTGCGGGCATAAAGTTATCTTGGGTAAATGGAGGTAACTGTTATGGAACAAAATGAACATTCAAAGTACGAAGATCCGAAAAAAAGAGCGGAAATAGGAAAAATGTCTGGTCTGATCGGAATTGCATGTAATTTTCTGCTGGCCGGAAGTAAGATCGCAGTCGGAAATATTGCTGGTTCCACATCGATTGTAGCGGATGGACTTAACAATATGTCGGATGCTGCAAGCTCTGCTGTAACGCTGATCGGATTTAAACTGGCAGAAAAGCCGGCGGACCGGGAGCATCCGTATGGTCACGCCAGATTTGAGTATCTGGCCAGTCTGGTTGTCTCTGCAATGATTTTGGTGATTGGTCTGGAATTGGCACAGAAGTCCGTAGAGAAGATAAAAAATCCGATTCCGGTGGAATTTTCATGTGTGACACTTGCTGTTCTGGTGTTTTCGATTCTGATGAAAAGTGGCATGGCAGTATTTAACAGCAGGATGGGAAAAAAGATTCAATCGACAACACTGATCGCAACGGCCGCAGACAGCAGAAATGATGTGGTGACGACGACGGCCGTACTGCTTGCAACACTTGCAGAGCATTTTTTCGGTTGGAAAGCGGATGGACCGATGGGGATTCTTGTATCCCTGTTTGTGCTGTACAGCGGAGTTACGCTGGCAAAGGAAACAATTTCGCCGTTGCTTGGCGAGGGGGCGGATGCAAAGCTTCGTACAGAATTGATAAATTATGTAAAAGAACATCCGCTGGTACTGGGGTGTCATGATCTGATGGTACATGATTACGGTCCGGGCAAGTGTTATGCCAGTATTCATGTAGAAATGGACAAGGATGTCGATCCGATGAAATGTCATGATGTGATTGATCACATTGAGCGGGAATGTCTGGAAAAGTTCGGCACGAATCTGGTGATCCATTATGATCCGGTCAGTACAAATGATCTGGAGCTGGAAGAGATGCGGGAATTTGTGGAACAATTACTTGTGAAAAGGGATGAAAGGCTTCTGGTTCATGATTTTCGGATGCGGGAGAAAGAAGGAAAGACAGAGCTGATGTTTGATCTGGTATTGCCGGATACCATGCAGGAGGAGAAGGAGAACATTCGGAAGATGCTGGAAGAAAGTCTGAAGTCTGCCGGAAAACAGAATATAAGTTTGAAAATCACCTTTGATCCGGAGCCGGAAATGTAAAATATCAGATGTCACCGGACGGGAGATAAGGTATTCGTCCGGTTTTGTCAAGATGTCACCGAAGTTTTAGATATAGAATTTCGGCGGCATCTTTTTAGTGTATTTTGTACTGATTTCACAAATTCATATTTGCCCCTTTCCTTTTCCGGATGATTGTAGTATCATATCAATTGCAGTGCAAGTACTGAATATAGTGTTTTGAAAAGAAAAGAATAACAATATATAGTATGTGCTATCATAAACCGAAAAAAAGCGGCAAGAGCAGCGTAGAATGCAAATTGTCGCGGATGCAGCGATGAGAAAGGATGGAGGAGACAATTCATGGACAGTACAGTGAAAACGCGTGTAATTAAAAGAAACGGTGAGGAAGTCAGTTTTGATCTTTCCAAGATCATCAGTGCAATCAGCAAGGCAAACAAAGAGGTAGATCCGATTCACCGTATGAATGAGTATCAGATCGTAGCGATTGCAGAGAAAATTGCGCAGCAGACAGAGGAATCCATGCATGCTGTGAATGTGGAAGATATTCAGAATATGGTAGAGACTGGAATTATGGAGATGCGTGGCTATGAGGTGGCTCAGAAATACGTTCGCTATCGTTACAAACGTGAACTGACCCGCAAATCGAACACGACAGACAATGGAATTCTTGCGTTGCTTGAGCATCTGAATGAAGAGGTAAAGCAGGAAAATTCAAACAAAAACCCGGTAATCAATTCCACACAGCGTGATTATATGGCCGGAGAGGTGAGCAAGGATTTAAGCCGCCGGGTGCTGCTTCCGGAAGAAATTGTGCGTGCGCATGAGGCAGGAATCATTCATTTTCATGATATGGATTATTATGCACAGAAAGAGCATAACTGTGATCTGATCAATCTGGAAGATATGCTTCAGAACGGCACGGTGATCAGCGAAACGATGATTGAAAAACCACACAGCTTTTTTACTGCCTGTAATGTGACCACTCAGATTGTGGCGCAGGTGGCATCTAATCAGTACGGCGGACAGTCCTTTACCTTATCGCATTTGGCTCCATTTGTGGACGTAAGCCGGCAGAAGCTCAGAAAGAGTGTGATTGAAGAGCGGATAGAAGCAGGAGAATCTTTGGATGAGGAGATTGTCGGCAAAGTAACAGAGCATCGTCTGAAGGAAGAAATAAAGAATGGAATTCAGACAATTCAGTATCAGCTGATTACACTTATGACCTGTAATGGTCAGGCACCTTTTGTTACTGTTTTTATGTATCTTGACGAAGTTCCGGATGGACAGACAAGACAGGATCTCGCAATGATTATAGAAGAGGTGCTGCGTCAGCGAATGCAGGGCGTCAAGAATGAGAAAGGTGTTTGGATCACTCCGGCATTTCCGAAACTGATTTACGTGTTGGATGAGGATAACATCACAGAGGATTCCCGTTACTGGTATCTGACAGAGCTTGCGGCAAAATGTACTGCGAAGAGGATGGTTCCGGATTATATTTCTGCAAAAATCATGCGGGAACTGAAGCAGGGAGAGGTATATCCGTGTATGGGATGCCGTTCGTTCCTTACTGTGGAAGACAGTCAGAGAAATGAAGACGGAAGCCATAAATTTTATGGGCGCTTTAACCAGGGAGTGGTAACGATTAATCTGGTGGACGTGGCATGTTCTTCACAGGGGGATATGGAAGAGTTCTGGAAAATATTGGATGAGCGCCTGGAATTGTGCCACAGAGGATTACGCTGCAGACATGAGCGGCTGCTTGGAACGGTATCAGATGTAGCTCCGATTTTATGGCAAAATGGTGCACTTGCCAGACTCAAAAAAGGCGAAAAAATCGATAAGCTTCTTTATAATGGATATTCTACTATTTCTCTTGGATATGCCGGATTGTATGAAATGTGCGTTCGGATGACCGGAAAGTCACATACCGATCCGGAAGCAAAGCCGTTTGCTCTTGCAGTTATGCAGCATTTAAACGACAAATGCCGCGAATGGAGAGAAGCGGAGCACATCAGCTATTCTGTTTATGGTACACCGATGGAATCAACGACCTATCGTTTTGCAAAGTGCCTGCAGCGCCGATTTGGCATTATTCCAGGTGTAACAGATAAGAACTATATTACAAACAGCTATCATGTGCATGTGACAGAAGAAATCGATGCGTTCCATAAGCTGAAATTTGAATCAGAATTTCAGAAGCTTTCTCCGGGAGGAGCAGTCAGCTATGTGGAAGTGCCGAATATGCAGGAAAATATTCCGGCAGCATTGTCTGTGATAAAATACATTTATGAAAATATCATGTATGCAGAATTAAATACAAAGAGTGATTATTGCGAAGCGTGCGGATACGATGGAGAGATTAAAATCGTGGAGGATGAGAGTGGAAAGCTGATCTGGGAATGCCCGAACTGCGGAAACCGCGACCAGAATCTGCTGTCTGTTGCGCGCAGAACGTGTGGCTATATTGGAACGCAATTCTGGAATCAGGGGCGTACACAGGAAATTAAGGATCGTGTACTTCATCTGTCAACCGGAACGGTTTCAAGATGCTGAAAGCGGATGGTGAGGCTCCGCTTTCCTGAATGAAGATGAAGCAGGTGTAGAGGATGAATATTGGGGAAATTATGACAGCTGACTGTGCCAATGGGCTTGGCATGCGGGTATCCGTGTTCGTATCAGGGTGTCTGAATCACTGCAAGGGCTGTTTTCAGCCGCAGACGTGGGATTTTGATTATGGGATTGCGTATGATGAGGCAGTGGAACAGAAAATCCTGGATGAATTGTCAAAACCATATTATGATGGATTGACGATTCTTGGCGGAGAGCCGTTTGAAATCGCAAACCAGGGACCGGTGGCGGGGCTGATACAACGTGTCAGAAAAGAACTGCCAAAGCGGAATATCTGGATGTATACCGGTTACACGTACGAGCGTGATCTGATGCCGGGTGGCTGTCGTTACACAGAATTTACAGATGAAATTCTGGATCAGATTGATATTCTGGTGGATGGCAGATTTGTAGAAGAAAAGAAAAATCTGTGCCTGAAGTTCAGAGGGTCTGAAAACCAGAGAATTCTTGATATGAAGCGGACACGTGCAGAAGGAAAGGTTGTGCTCAGTCCATTGAATAACTGAGCTAAACGCTTGGCGAGGATACGCAGCGATTCTGGCTGACGTTCTGAAGCTTGTGCTCCACTTTTATGTTCATATCGGGGCGAGGCATTAAGCCATAAAACCACTCCTGTGCAAGCACATTGTGATTTCAGATTTTTGATCCTAGCCTCTATGTAGTAGAGGGTGAAACAAATATCAGAAGAGTGAAGAAGACAGTCAAAGCGATTTGGCTGTCTTCTTTCTTCTCCCCCGCTTAGTGCTCTGCGTTCAGATAAAAAATAAGTATGGTGAAAGATCGCACAGGAAAGGATTGCTTTTGAAATGTGATATGCTATAATAAAAACGCTGTGAAGTTCTGGAGACGGAACAGAAAAAAATAGAACAGCGGATTGTAAATGTTCGTTTTACACAAAAAAGAGAAAAAAGGAGACGGAGATGGGCGGTATATTTGGAGTTGCATCAAAGAGAAGCTGTACACTGGAGTTGTTTTACGGAATCGATTATCATTCACATCTTGGAACGCGCCGCGGAGGTATGGCGGTGTGCGGAGAGCGGGGATTTCAGCGTGCGATTCATAATATAGAAAATTCTCCGTTTCGTACAAAGTTTGAAAGTGATGTTGAGGAGATGGAAGGGAATATCGGAATCGGCTGTATTTCAGATTATGATCCGCAGCCCCTTCTGATCCAGTCTCATCTTGGAAGCTTTGCAATTACAACAGTCGGAAAGATTAATAATATGGATGAGCTTCTCCAGAAGGTTTATGAAAATGGCAATACACATTTTCAGGAAATGAGTAGCGGACAGATTAACGTGACAGAACTTGTTGCAGCACTGATCTGCAAAAAGGATTCTATCGTGGAAGGACTGCAGTTTGTGCAGCAGGTAATCGATGGTTCAATGACGATCCTGCTGATGACGAAGGATGGAATCTATGCATCCAGAGACCGCCTTGGCAGAACACCATTGATTATCGGAAAGAAAGAAGATGGATATTGCGTCTCATTTGAAAGCTTTGCATATCTGAACCTTGGTTACAGCGATTACCGTGAACTGGGACCGGCGGAGATCGATTATATTACACCGGATGAAGTAAAAATGGTTTCAAAGCCGGGAGAGGAGATGCGTATCTGCTCATTTTTGTGGGTTTATTATGGATATCCGACCTCTGCATACGAAGGCGTAAATGTAGAGGAAATGCGTTATAAATGCGGAAGTATGCTGGCACAGCGTGACGCACAGGCAGGAGATGTTCATCCGGATATCGTAGCAGGTGTACCGGATTCCGGTATTGCTCATGCAATTGGTTATGCAAATGAATCCGGTATCCCATTTGCACGTCCGTTTATTAAATATACGCCGACCTGGCCTCGTTCCTTTATGCCGACAAAGCAGAGTCAGAGAAATCTGATCGCAAAAATGAAGCTGATACCGGTCAAGGCATTGATCAAAGAGAAAAAGCTTCTGCTGATCGATGATTCAATTGTCCGCGGTACGCAGCTGCGTGAGACAACGGAATTTCTGTATCAGAGCGGAGCGAAGGAAGTCCATGTGCGTCCGGCATGTCCGCCGCTGCTGTATGGCTGTAAGTATCTGAATTTTTCACGTTCGAAATCAGATATGGATCTGATCACACGTCGTGTGATACAGGAACGTGAAACGAATGTGACGCAGGAAGTACTGGATGATTACGCAAATCCGTGCAGCAAGCGGTATGAGGCGATGCTGGAAGCAATCCGCAAGCAGCAGAATTTCACGACTTTGCGCTATCATCGTCTGGATGACCTGGAAAAATCAATAGGAATAGAGCCGTGCAAACTTTGTACATATTGTTTCAGCGGAAAAGAATAATGGAAAAAGCGCAGAAATGAGGCAGTGAGGAAAAATAAGAAAAATGGCAGAAAGAAAAAAGAAAGAGGATACAACGACAGATGTTGAAAAAAAGAAAACACTCGCACTGGAAATCATTGAAAGATTAAAACAGGCGTATCCGGATGCCGGCTGTACACTGGATTATGACGATGCATGGAAGCTGCTGGTCAGCGTTCGTCTGGCAGCACAGTGTACGGATGCACGGGTAAATGTTGTTGTAGAGGACCTGTACAGGAAATTTCCGGATGTGAATGCACTGGCAGAGGCGTCTCCGGAAGAAATTGAAAAAATTGTCCGGCCGTGTGGGCTTGGAAAGAGCAAGGCACGTGATATCAGCGGTTGTATGCGGATGCTTCGCGATGAATATCACGGTCAGGTGCCGGATGATTTTGATGCACTTTTAAAGCTTCCGGGTGTCGGAAGGAAGAGTGCAAACCTGATCATGGGTGATGTGTTTGGAAAGCCTGCGATTGTAACGGATACGCATTGCATTCGGCTGACCAATCGCATGGGTCTGGTGGATGGAATAAAAGAGCCGAAAAAGGTGGAAATGGCATTGTGGAAAATTATTCCGCCACAGGAAGGCAGTGATTTCTGCCATCGACTGGTAGAGCATGGCAGGGAAATCTGCACAGCGAGAACAAAGCCTCATTGCGACAGATGTGTTCTGCAGGAAATTTGTCCGAAAATCGGTGTATAAAAGATGGAGATAAGCATTCCCCCGGCGAACTGCCTGGTGCGTCACGCACCGGAGGCAGTTTGCCGGGGGAATGTTTTAACCGAGTCAAGCAAGTCCCCTGCGAGGTTGCGCGGAACAATAAGCAGTGGGCAGGGACTTGCTTGTATCATAAGTGAGACAGGCTTACATAGGATAAAGCTTATGAGCAAGTAGCGAAGCGGATTGCGAATATCTGTCCGGCTGAAAATGAGAAAAAAAATCAACAAAAGAAAAAAGCTTGATATTTGAAATGAAATAAAATAGAATAGCATGCAAGGCAAACGGAACCGACAAATAGAATTGTCATGCGTTGCATGATATGCACTTCGCAGCAAGAATGCGAGGGTATTCTTGAATGCATATGCAACCACATAAAAGGAACTCTACAGAACGATTGGAAGTGTGGCGAGCAGGAAAATCGTATGCCCGGGTATGGCACTTGATACAAGATACCGATAAAAAACAGGAGGAATGAACGATGTGGGATTGCTTTAAAGATATCGACGGAAAGAAAACAGGAATTTTTGCAGCTGGCGTACTTTTCGGTACCGCAGGCATCAAACTCCTTTCGAGCAAGGATGCAAAAAAATTATACACAAACTGTACTGCAGCAGTGCTTCGCGCAAAGGACTGTGTGATGAAAACAGCTACGACAATTCAGGAGAATGCAGAAGATATTTATGCAGACGCAGTAACGCTCAATGAGGAGCGTGCAGCAGCGGAGGAAGTATTTGAGGATGAGTGCTTTGAAGAAGAAGCTGCAGAGAAAGAGACGGAAGAGACAGCAGAGGAAAACGCAGCCAGGACTGCTGCAGATACTGAGTAAATAAAAGCGATTACAGATTTGTGAAACACAGCGAGTTTGCAGCAGATATCGGGAGATGTCAGCTTGCAGGCTCGCATTCTATTTAACCGAGTCAAGCAAGTCCTCTGTGAGGTTGTGCGGAAGCAATAAGCTGCGAAGCAGCTGCTCGGTTATGAAATATCATAAGGAAGAACCCGCTTGCGGAATCTCGTAAGGAGGGATCCGTTTACGGGAGGATTCCTTATGATCCTATAAGTAGCGAAGCGGATTGCGAATATCCGCTTGACCATGGAGGAATACTATGAGATTTTGGATCAGACAGGAGTCTAAAGGAAGAATGCGTGTGCATCTCGATCAGAAGCGCATGTCTTATAACCAGGCGGACATCCTGCAGTATTATCTGGAAAACAACGAGGGTGTGCATTCGGTAAAAGTGTATGACCGTACGGCAGATGCTGTGATCTGTTATACAGGAGTGCGCAGGGAACTGATCCGCTCGCTGCAGCAATTCCATTATGAGAAGACGGAGGTTCCGGCAAATGTACTGGAACATTCCGGAAGAGAACTGAATGAAACATATAAAGAAAAGCTGATCAATAAAGTAGTGCTGCATTACGGACGGAGATGGCTGCTGCCATATCCGATCAATGCCTGTTATACCGCGTTTCATTCTGTGAAATACATATATGAAGGACTGAAGTCGTTGTGGAACCGGAAGATTGAGGTACCGGTGCTGGATGGTACGGCCATTGGTGTTTCCGTACTGCGCGGTGATTTCATGACGGCAGGTTCGATTATGTTCCTGCTTGGCATCGGAGAATTGCTGGAGGAGTGGACGCACAAGAAATCAGTCGGTGATCTGGCACGTACGATGTCGCTGAATGTATCGAAGGTATGGCTGAAAAAGGATGGTCAGGAAATCCTTGTTTCTGCGGATCAGATTCACGAAGGAGACTGTGTGGTAATCCATATGGGAAATGTCATCCCATTTGACGGAATTGTGGCCGAAGGAGATGCGATGGTCAATCAGGCTTCCCTGACCGGTGAGTCTGTGCCGGTACGCAGAACGATTGCCAACTCCGTTTATGCAGGAACCGTCGTTGAGGAGGGTGAACTGACCGTTGAAGTGAAAAAGACGGGCGGAGCAAGCCGTTTTGAGAAGATCGTGAAAATGATTGAGGAATCAGAGAAGCTGAAATCAGGTCTTGAGAGTAAAGCAGAGCATCTGGCAGACCGTCTGGTTCCGTACACACTGGCTGGTACCGCACTTACCTATGTACTGACGAGAAATGTCACGAAGACGTTGTCCGTTCTGATGGTTGATTTTTCCTGTGCACTGAAGCTTGCAATGCCGATTTCCGTGCTTTCTGCGATTCGCGAAGCCGGTCAGCACAAGGTGACCGTAAAGGGTGGACGGTATCTGGAGGCTGCAGCGGAGGCACAGACGATCGTGTTTGATAAGACCGGCACGCTGACGAAGGCAAAACCGACCGTTGTTAAAGTGGAGTCCTTCAACGGACAGAATCCGGATGAGCTATTGCGCATTGCGGCATGCCTGGAGGAGCACTTCCCGCATTCAATGGCAAAAGCTGTTGTTCAGGCCGCTCAGGAAAAGAATCTTCAGCACGAAGAAATGCATTCAAAGGTAGAATACATTGTAGCACACGGCATTTCGACGCTGATCGAGGGAAAGCATGTCGTGATCGGAAGTCATCACTTCGTATTTGAAGACGAACGGTGTACGATTCCGGAAGACAAGCAGGAGCTGTTTGATTCTTTGCCGGAAGAGTATTCGCACCTCTATATGGCGATCGAAAACAGCCTTGCGGCAGTCATCTGCATCGAGGATCCGCTTCGGGAGGAAGCGCCGGCAGTAATCCGGGCCCTTCATGGAGCAGGTCTGAACAAGATTGTTATGATGACCGGAGACAGTGAACGGACAGCACGTGCGATTGCTGCGAGGGTTGGTGTGGATGAGTACTATTCTGAGGTTCTGCCGGAAGACAAGGCAGGATTTATTGAGAAAGAGAAAGCAGCCGGCCGGAAGGTTATCATGATCGGAGACGGAATCAACGATTCACCGGCGCTTTCTGCGGCAGATGTCGGAATTGCAATCAGTGACGGCGCAGAGATCGCAAGAGAGATCGCAGATATCACGGTCGGAGCGGACGATCTGTATCAGGTCGTTATGCTGCGTCAGTTAAGTGAGCTTTTGATGAAGCGGATCCACCGGAATTACCGTTTCATTGTCGGATTTAATTCCGCCTTGATCGCACTTGGCGTGACCGGTGTTCTGATGCCGACGACCTCAGCAATGCTGCATAATACGTCTACGCTGGCAATCAGTCTGAAGAGCATGCAGAATCTGCTGTAAGAGACGAAAATACCATAATAAAACGATACCCATGCTGAAGAAAGCCAGACAGTTTACAGAGAAAACGTCTGCTTTGCGCATTCATAAAAACTAAAGAGAACAGGTGAGGTTCGTGATGTCAGTCTGCATCGCGGCCTCGCCTGTTTTTTATGCAAGAGGAATATATTTGCTGAAGCGGACTTGTTCACTTTGTTCTCTTAGTCGAGAAGATGCCCATTTTTGTAAAGGGGAAACCCGTTGCTAGCAACATCGTCCTGATTGTGAACAGGTGTTTGTAAAAGATATGGACATTCTGAATGAAATGTGGTATTCTGAATCTTAGAACTGAAGTTCAGGTAAAGAAATAGTCAAAGTGGATATTTATACTTCCGCAGAGGACCTGCTTATTGCTCTGTGTTCTCACAGAGGACTTGCTTGATTCGGTTAGATTACAGAACAGGTGCAGAATCAGAGAAAGGAAATGATGCGATGGATCATTTTAAATTAGTATCCGAATACCAGCCCACCGGCGACCAGCCACAGGCGATCAAGGAGCTGGTTCGCGGTTTTAAAGAGGGCAACCAGTTTGAGACTTTGCTTGGCGTCACCGGTTCCGGCAAGACGTTTACGATGGCAAATGTCATCGCCCAGCTCAACAAGCCGACTCTGGTACTTGCGCACAATAAGACACTGGCGGCGCAGCTTTATGGTGAGATGAAGGAATTCTTCCCGGAGAATGCAGTCGAATACTTTGTCTCTTATTATGACTACTATCAGCCGGAAGCGTATGTTCCGTCCTCAGATACGTACATCGCAAAGGATTCCTCGATCAATGATGAGATTGACAAGCTGCGGCTGTCCGCGACTGCTTCGCTGGTGGAACGGAAGGATGTTATTATTGTGGCCAGTGTTTCCTGTATTTATGGTCTGGGCAGCCCGGCGGATTATAAGGATCTGGTGTTGTATCTGCGGCAGGGGCAGGAGCGTGATCGCGATGAGGTGCTGCGCAAGCTGATTGATATTCAGTATGACCGGAACGAGATGGATTTTCATCGAGGCACCTTTCGGGTGCGTGGCGATGTGCTGGAGATTTTTCCGGCAAATGCCGATGATTATGCGTATCGGGTGGAGTTTTTCGGGGATGAGATTGACCGGATCACAGAGATCGATGTGCTGACCGGTGAGATCAAAAAGGCTCTGGATTTTATTGCGGTATTTCCGGCTTCTCATTATGTAGTTCCGATGGATAAGATTTTTAAAGCAGCAGATGCTATCGAAGAGGAGCTGGAGGAGAGAGTTGCATATTTTAAAAGTGAGGATAAGCTGTTGGAAGCGCAGCGGATCGCGGAGCGGACCAATTACGATGTAGAGATGCTGCGGGAGACCGGCTTTTGCTCCGGTATTGAAAATTATTCAAGGCATCTGGCAGGGCTTCCGGCCGGAGCGACGCCACATACGCTGATGGATTATTTTGGTGATGACTATCTGCTGATCATTGATGAGTCACACAAGACGGTTCCGCAGATCCGTGCAATGTATGCCGGAGACCAGTCGCGTAAGAGTACTCTGGTGGATTATGGATTCCGGCTTCCTTCTGCGAAGGACAACCGTCCGCTTAATTTTGAAGAGTTTGAGAGCAAGCTGGATCAGCTGCTGTTTGTCTCAGCGACGCCTGGAGAGTATGAGGCAGAGCATGAGTTGCTGCGCGCAGAGCAGATTATCCGGCCGACCGGTCTGCTGGATCCGAATGTAGAGGTGCGTCCGGTAGAAGGACAGATTGATGACCTGATCAGCGAGATTTATAAAGAGACGGCTGCCGGAAACAAAGTTCTGGTGACAACGCTGACCAAGCGTATGGCAGAGGATCTGACGGACTATATGAAGGAGCTTGGCATTCGTGTTCGGTATCTTCATTCGGATATCGATACGCTGGAGCGGACGGAGATCATTCGGGATATGCGACTGGATGTATTTGATGTGCTGGTCGGTATCAACCTGCTTCGTGAGGGACTTGATATTCCGGAGATATCGCTCGTTGCGATACTG
>CAKRPI010000046.1 GCA_934376945.1 uncultured Lachnospiraceae bacterium
TGTCAAATAACCGACTATGATAGTAGAAGGACAGTGGACTGGCTTTCGGACACGGGTTCGACTCCCGTCTAGTCCAGCATCAATATCATAAAGGGACCCGCTCGAAGAGCGGGAGGAGCTTTATGATTTGCAGACGCCGCGAACGAAGTTCGTAAAAAGATACGTCTGCCCACGTATTTTATTTTTCAGAAAATGAGCTGTAACTTGAAAGAGGTTACAGCTTCTTTTTTGCGGTGGATAATTTTTCTGGATACGCATAAAATCAGCCGTTTTCCGGAATGATTATAGAATTAAAAAATGTACCCTGGAGTATTTGCGCAAAATCAGGCACAAAGAGATTCCGGACGTACATGGAGTACAAGGGAGGAGAATTAAGATGAATCTTGACAAATTTTTTCATCTGAAGGAGAATCACACAGATGTAAAAACAGAGATTATGGCGGGAATTACCTCATTTATGACGATGGCGTATATTCTTGCTGTAAATCCGAATATTCTGGCGGCTGCCGGAATGGATCATGGTGCAGTATTTACTGCGACTGCAGTGGCAGCATTTATAGGAACGCTGTGTATGGCATTGTTTGCAAATTATCCATTTGCGCTTGCTCCGGGAATGGGATTAAATGCGTATTTTGCATACACGGTTGTGCTGGGAATGGGATATTCCTGGCAGATAGCGCTTGCTGCTGTACTTACAGAAGGTATTGTATTTATTCTGCTTTCGTTGTTTAATGTGCGAGAGGCAATTTTTAATGCGATTCCGTTTAATCTGAAAAAAGCGGTCAGCGTCGGCATAGGACTGTTTATTACATTTATCGGTCTGCAGAATGCTAAAATTGTGATCGGAAGTTCGACACTTTTGAGTCTGTTTTCACTGGATGGTTATAATGCAACTTTAAGCGGAGAAGTACAGGCAACCTGGAGTGATGCGGGAATCACAGTGCTGCTTGCAATTGTCGGCGTGATTATTACTGCAATTCTGGTAGCAAAAAATGTAAAAGGAAATATTCTCTGGGGGATCCTGATCACCTGGCTGCTTGGTATTATTTGCCAGCTGACCGGCGTGTATGTACCGAGTACAGAGCTTGGCTTTTACAGTCTGCTTCCGGATTTTTCGGCAGGTGTTTCAATCCCGAGTATTGCCCCGATCTTTGCAAAATTCAGCCTGCAGGGTATTTCTGTTCTGGAATTTATCGTGATTGTGTTTGCATTTCTGTTTGTTGATATTTTTGATACACTCGGAACGCTGATCGGTGTGGCTTCCAAAGCCGATATGCTGGATGAAAATGGAAAGCTTCCGCGGATCAAGGGAGCGTTGATGGCAGATGCGATCGGAACCACAGCAGGTGCAGTGCTTGGTACCTCCACAGTTACAACATTCGTGGAAAGTGCTTCCGGTGTTTCGGAAGGAGGACGTACCGGCCTTACTTCTCTGACGACAGGTATTCTTTTCCTGCTGTCGTTGTTCCTCTCACCGATTTTCCTTGCAATTCCGTCCTTTGCGACTGCTCCGGCATTGATTATCGTTGGATTTTATATGCTTGGTGCGGTGACAGAAATTGACTTTAAGGATGCGGCAGAAGGAATCCCGGCATTTATTTGTATTATTGCAATGCCGTTCTTCTACAGCATTTCTGAGGGAATTGCAATGGGAGTCATCTCTTATGTTGTGATCAATCTTGTAACCGGGAAGAAGAAAAAGGTCGGACCGGTGATGGCGGTGCTTGCCATATTATTTGTATTAAAATATATTCTGATGTAACTACAGTGATTTCGGAAATATGACGGTCAGGTTACGAGAATCTGGTGCTGAGCTGCTGAAATATTCAGGCTGCGATTTACTGTAGTCAACGAGAGGATCGTTTTTTTCTGCTGATGGCAAAAAGAAACGATCCTTTTTGCTGCAGTAGTATCTCTGAAACGGGTAAGACGGAATCGCTGTTTTATTTTCAGAAGTAAGAGAGAGCGGAAAAGGACTGCAAATATCGAGGGGGTACTGGACAGCAGAAACGGAGAATGGTAGAATAACGGGTGAATTGCGGAAATTGCGGAAATATAAAACGAAAGAAGGAAGCTTCATGAGTGAACAGAGAAAAAAAAGGCGTTTTCGCCTGACAACACAGGAATATTATTCGGAAGCATTCTGTACGAGTGCGTTTCTTGCATTGTCCGGCGGGTTTCAGGATGCATATACGTATAATTGCAGAGACGGCGTTTTTTCCAATGCGCAGACGGGCAATATTGTGCTGATGAGTCAGCATCTGATGCAGGGCAAATGGGGAATGTGTGCACGTTATTTAGTGCCGGTTGCTGCATTTGCGATCGGGGTACTGATTTCGGAGCAGATTCAGCATCGCTTTAAATATGCCAAGAAACTGCACTGGAGACAGGGAATACTCCTTGCGGAGATGGCAATTCTTCTTATCGTTGGTTTTATTCCGACCTCCTTAAATATGGCAGCGGCGGTCCTTGTTTCTCTTGCATGTGCCATGCAGGTACAGACCTTTCGGAAAGTGGGAGGTTATTCTTATGCAAGTACAATGTGCATTGGAAATCTCCGTGGCGGAACAGAAGCACTGTCCATTTATCTGCGTGAGCATAAGAAGGGACAGCTGCGGCAGGCAGCCTATTATTTTGGTGTGATTTTTATGTTTGCAGTCGGTGCGGGGGTAGGAGGTGTCCTTTCCATTCATTACGGAATTCGTGTGATCTGGATTTCCTGTATTTTGCTTTTATTCAGCTTCATTTTGATGGAGCTGGATCGATCCGTCTGACGGAATTTATGTATAGACAGAGAATCATGCAGAAAAAAGAATCCGGTAAGGTTCAAAAAGGTGAAGTACAAAGAAATACCGCATAAAAGACACAGAATAGACAAAAAAACAAGGTATGATGAAGCAGAGAAAAAGGATGAAGAGAGAAATCCTTTTAGAAACGATCTGAAAAGCAGTTTGTAAGAATGAGCGGAGGAAATGAGTATGGAACGACTGAAGATTCTTGTGGTGGATGACGAGAGCAGAATGCGCAAGCTGGTGCGTGACTTTCTGGTAAAAAAGGATTTTGAAGTGCTGGAAGCCGGAGACGGAGCAGAGGCAGTGGATGTGTTTTTTGATACGAAGGATATTGCACTTGTGATTCTGGATGTGATGATGCCGAAGATGGATGGCTGGCAGGTATGCCGTGAGATCCGTGCGTATTCAAAGGTGCCGATCATTATGCTGACTGCAAAAAGCGATGAGCGGGATGAGCTGCTTGGGTTTGAACTTGGTGTGGATGAGTATATTTCCAAACCATTCAGTCCGAAGATCCTGGTGGCGCGTGTAGAAGCAATCCTTCGAAGAACGAGCGGACTTACAGCGGACGATGTACTCCGGGCAGGCGGGATCGAGATGAATAAGGCCGCACATGAGGTAACGATCGACGGAAAGCCGGTTGATTTAAGCTACAAGGAATTTGAACTTCTGACTTATTTTATGGAAAATCAGGGTATTGCACTTTCCAGGGAGAAGATTTTGAACAGCGTCTGGAATTATGATTATTTCGGGGATGCACGAACAATTGATACGCATGTTAAGAAATTGCGGAGCAAGCTGGGTGATAAGGGCGATTATATTAAGACAATCTGGGGCATGGGCTACAAATTTGAAGTGGAAGGATGACAGAGCATGAATATGTCGCTGAGGAGACAGCTGACACTGTGCTTTACGGCACTGATCGGCGTCTTGTTTCTGATTAATTATTTCGTTACTTCGTTTTTTCTGGAGAGCTATTATTACATGCGCAAGCAGCAGGTGCTTGTGGATGCTTATGATATGCTGAATGAAAATATCACAGACCAGGGCGGACTGGAGGAAGAGCCGATGCGGGAACTCACTACAGTCTGTGTGTCAAACGGTATTTCGCTTGTTGTGGTTGATCACAATAACAAGATTCTGCTTCGGACGATGTGGACAGGAAGTGATTTGATCAACCTGATGCTTGCCAGACTGAATGGTTATCAGATCGGTGTTGATGAGGGAAATGTGCTGGAGCACAATGATTCTTATACGATCCAGCGGAAAGAGGATTCAGAAGTAGGGCTTGAATACCTTGAAATGTGGGGAAACCTGGATAAGAATTTTTATTTTATGATGCGTTTTGATGTTGAGGGCGTATCGGAAAATGTACGTGTCTGCTCTGAATTTATCAAATACATCGGTCTGGCGGGGATTGTACTTGCAGTAGTGATTGTCTGGCTGATTTCACGGCGTATTATGAAACCACTGCATGAATTGACGGAACTGTCAAAACGTATGGCAGAGCTTGATTTTGATGCGAAGTACACAAGTGGCGGAAAAAATGAGATCGGACAGCTTGGTGCGCATTTCAACCGGATGTCGGAAAACCTGGAAAAAGCGTATTCCGAGCTTCTGACAGCGAATAATGAATTACAGCAGGATATTCAGAAAAAACAGAAAATTGATGATATGCGAAAAGAGTTCCTGTCGAATGTTTCGCATGAGCTTAAAACGCCGATTGCGCTGATCCAGGGCTATGCGGAGGGACTGGCGGAATGTATTAATGATGATGCGGAGAGCCGTGATTTTTACTGTGAGGTTATCATGGATGAGGCGTCAAAAATGAATACGATGGTTCAGAAGCTGCTGACCTTAAATCAGCTGGAGTTTGGTAATGATAAGATTGTGATGGAGCGCTTCGACCTTGCAATGCTTCTGAAAAACAAGATTCAGTCGATCATGATTCTGGCACAGCAGAAGGAAGCTCAGATCTCCTACAGCGGAAAAGACAGTATTTATGCGTGGGGAGATGAATTCAAGATTGAGGAAGTCATTACAAATTATCTGAGCAATGCGCTGAATCATGTAAGCGGAGAAAAAAGAATTGAGGTGTGCGCAAAGCAGGATGCAGACGTGGTGCGTGTATCGGTTTTTAATACCGGCAGTCAGATTCCGGAGTCGGATATCGGACAGATCTGGGATAAATTTTATAAAGTAGATAAGGCAAGAACCAGGGAATACGGTGGAAGTGGTGTCGGGCTTTCCATCGTGAAGGCGATTATGGAGTCGCTTAATCAGAAGTATGGAGTAACGAATCATCCGGACGGAGTAGAATTTTGGTTTACCTTGAAAAACGGAACTGCGCAGACTGAGGAAAACTGCATAGAAGCGTCGGATACCGAAACAAAGGAAGGCGACAGAATCTGCGACGGCGAATGGCGGAAGGTGGATTCAGCGAAAGCGGATTCGAAGAAGGTGGATTCAGCGAAAGCGGATTCGAAGAAAGTGGATTCAGCGAAAGCGGATTCGAAGAAAGTGGATTCAGTGAAAGCGGATTCGAAGAAAGTGGATTCATAGAAGGTGGATTCAGCGGAAGTGGATTCGGAGAAGGAACGGGAAGAAGGAAAAGGAATGGAGAAAAATGAGTAGAGTAATAGTGATCGGAGGCGGCGCAGCAGGTATGATGGCTGCCATCTCAGCGGCAGAAGACGGGCATCAGGTTACCCTGCTGGAAAAAAATGAAAAGCTTGGCAAAAAAATATATATTACCGGAAAAGGTCGCTGTAACCTTACGAATAACTGTGAAGTGGAAGAACTGCTGCAGGCGACCTGTGTAAATCGAAAATTTTTATACAGTGCTTTTTATGGATTTACCAGTCAGGATGCGATCCGTTTTTTTGAGAATGCAGGGATGAAGACAAAGACAGAACGCGGCAATCGGGTATTTCCGGTATCGGATCATTCATCGGATGTGATTCAGGCATTGAGCCGGAGAATGAAGGAATGTGGGGTGCGTGTCTGTCTGCATACGGAGGTGGAAGCAGTACTGACGGAAGAGGCTGCAGATGAAGCGGGATGCGTGGTGCGGATCTGCGGTGTGAAAAAAAAGGACGGCACACGCCTGGAAGCGGATGCGGTTATTGTAGCAACCGGCGGACTGTCCTATGCATCGACCGGTTCAACCGGTGACGGATATCGTTTTGCGAAGGAGCTTGGACACAGTGTGTCGGAATGTTCACCGTCGCTTGTTCCGATTGAGACAGAAGAAGCGTGGATCAGGGATCTGCAGGGGCTGTCTCTTCGGAATGTGGAGGTTACGATTCTGGATGGAAAAAAGGAGCTGTATCGAGAATTCGGTGAAATGCTCTTTACCCATTATGGTGTGACAGGACCGCTGATTCTGACTGCGAGCAGTGTCATTCAGAAAAAGCTTGCGAAGCATCCGCTTGCAATGCAAATCAATTTGAAGCCGGCGCTTAATGAAGAGCAGCTTGATGCGCGTATTCTGCGTGAGTTTGAGGCAGCAAAAAACAGGCAGTTTAAAAACGTGATCGGAACACTATATCCGGCAAAGTTGATTCCGGTGATCATAGCATTAAGCGAAATTCCGGAAGAAAAGGCAGTTCACGATATTTCAAAGGAAGAACGAAAACGACTGATCCAGGTTACGCGACAGCTTCCGTTGACGCTGACCAGGCTTCGCGGTTATAATGAAGCTGTTGTGACGCGCGGAGGCGTCAGCGTAAAAGAAGTGAATCCGACTACAATGGAGTCTAAAAAGATATCCGGCCTGTATTTTGCAGGAGAAGTGCTGGATCTGGATGCAGTGACAGGAGGATTTAATCTGCAGATTGCATGGTCGACAGGATATGCAGCAGGAAAAGGAATCGGGCAGGTAAACGGACAGGACAGATAAAGCGGGAGGAGCATATGAGTTTTAATATTGCAATAGACGGTCCGGCAGGAGCCGGAAAAAGTACGATCGCAAAGCTTGCGGCTGAGAAGCTTTCTTTTATTTATGTAGATACAGGGGCGATGTACCGGGCGATTGCGCTGGGACTTCTGAGAAGTCATACAGATATTACGAATGAAGAAGCGTTAGCAGCAAGACTTGCGGAAATCTCTGTGGAGATCAGCTATGTGGAGGGGATACAGCAGGTTTATCTCAATGGAGAAAATGTATCAGGTCTGATCCGGACGGAGGAGGTCAGTGATATGACGAGCCGCAGCTCCGCCATCGCACAGGTAAGGGAAAAGCTGACAGATTTGCAAAGAGAGCTTGCTGCAAAGGAAAATGTATTAATGGACGGACGTGATATCGGAACAACCATTCTGCCATCTGCACAGCTGAAAATCTATCTGACTGCCAGCGTGGAAGTGCGGGCACTGCGCCGTTATAAGGAATACCTGGAGAAAGGACAGAAGCAGTGGACGCTTTCTGATGTGGAACGGGATGTGGCAGAACGGGATTACCGCGATATGCACCGTGAGGTATCTCCGTTATGCCAGGCAGAGGATGCTGTTTATCTGGATTCCTCAGATCTGACGATTGAGCAGGTTGTTGACCGTATTGTGGAGCTTGCCAGGGAGCGGATGTGATATGAAGGTAATTGTAGCAAAGACGGCAGGGTTTTGCTTTGGTGTAAAGCGTGCGGTCGATCAGGTATACCGTCAGATCGAAGAGGGAAAAAAGCCGATTTACACGTACGGACCGATTATTCATAATGAGGAAGTAGTCAGGGAACTCTCTGAAAAGGGAGTGCAGATCATTGAGACAGAGACAGAACTGGGACAGTTGAAAGAGGGAACCGTTATCATCCGGTCGCATGGTGTGCCGGAACGGGTTTATCGGCTGATTGAGGAACGGGGGCTTCTGGTGGTGGATGCGACCTGCCCGTTTGTAAAAAAAATACACCGGATCGTTCAAAGTCACAGTGCGGAAGGCTGCGAGATTGTGATTATCGGAAATGACGGGCATCCTGAAGTAGAAGGGATCAAAGGCTGGAGCAGTACACCGGTAACGGTGATCGGAGAGGAAGCGGAAGCAGAGGCGTTCATTCGTTTGCCGCATCGGTCGATCTGCGTTGTATCGCAAACGACATTTAATTACAAGAAATTTGATAAATTAGTTGAAATTATCTCCAAAATGAGGTATGATAAATTAGATATTTTGAATACGATATGTAGTGCTACGGAAGAACGTCAGTCTGAAGCCGGCAAGATCGCAGGTCAGGTCGACAGTATGATTGTGATCGGAGGCAGCCACAGCTCAAATACGAGAAAGTTATTCGAAATATGCAAAAAAGAATGTGCAAATACTTACTATATACAAACACTGAAAGATTTGGATATTCGGCGATTGCCATCCAGGGGTTGCGATATAAGGCTGACGGTATCATTACCAGAAGCGAATATACGAATGATTCTAATGCAGACCTTCGCGAGCTTGTCCATGTAGGTGACAAGATGGAAGCAAAGGTTTTAAAGGTAAATGATGGTGATGGTCAGGTGCTTCTTACCTATAAGCGTCTTGCTGCTGAGAAGGGCAATAAGAGACTGGAAGAAGCATTCAATACACAGGAAGTTCTGAAAGCACCGGTAGTACAGGTACTGACAGGCGGTCTGAGTGTTGTTGTTGACGAGGCAAGAGTATTTATTCCGGCAAGCCTTGTTTCTGATACTTACGAGAAGAATCTTGAGAAGTATGCAGGACAGGAAATTGAGTTTGTAATCACAGAGTTTAATCCGCGCAGAAGAAGAATCATCGGCGACCGCAAGCAGCTTCTTGTAGCAAAGAAGGCTGAGATGCAGAAGGAACTCTTCGAGAGAATTCATGTTGGTGATGTAGTAGAAGGCGTTGTAAAGAACGTTACAGACTTCGGTGCATTTATTGATCTTGGAGGAGCAGACGGACTGCTTCATATCTCTGAAATGTCCTGGGGACATGTTGAGAATCCGAAGAAGGTCTTCAAAGTAGGCGAGAAGCTGAATGTCCTGATTAAGGATATCAACGGTGACAAGATTGCACTGAGCCTGAAATTTGAGGATCAGAATCCGTGGCTTACGGCAGCAGACAAGTATGCGGTAGGCAGCGTAGTAGAAGGTCGCGTAGCGAGAATGACCGATTTCGGTGCATTCGTTGAGCTTGAGCCGGGCGTAGATGCTCTGCTTCATGTATCTCAGATTTCCCGCGATCATGTTGAGAAGCCGTCTGACATTCTGAAGGTTGGTCAGGTAATCACTGCCAAGGTAGTTGATTTCAACGGCGAGGATAAGAAGATCAGCCTGAGCATGAAGGCTCTTGAGAACCAGGCTCCGGCAGAGGACGAGGAGTAAGTTTTCTCTAAGGTCAGATCTGAATAGAACAATCAGAACATAATATAAAGGGCTTCCGGAAAATTTTCCGGAAGCCCTTTTATAGAGTTGCAGATATCTGTTTTGAGATCAAAGAAGATCAGCTCACATCTTTCTTTCGAATCACACCTGCCGGACATTTCTCGGCACATTTTCCGCATTTTGTACATTTCTCATAGTCAATATGAGCCACATTGTTTTCTACCGTAATGGCTCCTGCTTCACATTGCTTCTCACACAGCTTGCAGGCAAGGCAGCCTGCCTTGCAGACCTTTTTTACTGCTGCGCCCCGGTCATGGCTGGAGCAGCGAACGGCATAAACGGCAGATTCCGGAACAAGTTCGATTAAGTGGCGAGGACAGGCAGCTACACATTTTCCGCAGGCTTTGCACTTGGAACGGTCTACAACTGCAACACCGTGATTGACGGTAATCGCGCCGAACGGACAGGCAGATGCGCAGGTACCGAAACCGATGCAGCCGTAATCGCAGGTCCATGGAGAGAGTCCACTGCTGACAGCGGAAGCACAGTCGTGAATGCCGACATAATGGCACCGGGCAGCTGCATTTTCACAGTCGCCGGAGCATTTGACGTAGGCAGCGACTTTTTCTGTTTTTTCCATCTGAAGACCGAGCAGACGGCTGATTTTTTCTGCAACAGGGTCTCCGCCGACCGGGCAGCCGTTTACCGGCGCCTCCTGATTGGCAATGGCTGATGCAAGTGCATCACAGCCGGCATAGCCGCAGCCGCCGCAGTTGTTGCCGGGCAGACATTCACGAATTGCTGCCTGTTTTTCATCTGTCTCTACTTTAAATTTCTTATCAACTGTGACCAGCAGAATTCCGATCAGCAGTCCGATGACAGCCACAGCGAGTGTGGCAATTATGATCGATGACATAAGAACCTCCTATCTTGGATTTTTGCAGACAGCGAACTGGAAATCTGATCGCTGCCGCAAACAATCCGCTATCCCTTACAGTGACAGTCCGGCAAATCCCATAAAAGCAATGGACATCAGGGCTGCGGACAGAAGTACAACGGGTGCACCACGGAATGGAAGTGGAACACTTGCTTCATCAATACGCTCACGGATACCGGCAAGCAGTACGATGGAAATTGTGTATCCTACTGCCGTGCCAAAACCGGCAGTTACGCTTTGAATGAAATTGTAACCATCCTGTACATTGGTAAGCGCAACGCCAAGTACTGCACAGTTGGTGGTGATCAGAGGCAGATAGATGCCAAGTGCGTTGTAAATTGCCGGAGAAGTCTTTTTCAGGAACATTTCAACGATCTGTACGAGCGCTGCAATGACGAGAATGAAGACTATAGTTTCGAGATATTCCAGATGCAGCGGAACCAGCAGGAAGTCATACAGCAGACTGGCCACACCTGAGGAGAGCGTGATGACGAAGATAACGGCTACTCCAAGACTTAAGGAAGTCTTGATCTGCTTTGAAACGCCGAGGAAAGAGCAGATTCCGAGGAACTGGCTCAGTACGACATTGTTTACGAGAGCAGTTGTAATGATGATAAGAAGCAATGAAGTATTCATACGGGTTTGTCCTCCTTATACTCATTTTGGCAGCCGGATTTGCTGCAGTGATTACAGCAGCCATCGCAGCCCTTTACAAGATCGGCAGAATTATTCTTGATGTGCAGTGCATTCATGACTGCAATGATCAGTGCAATGACGAGAAAAGCACCCGGTGCCTTTACGAAAATTGCAATTGGAGAGACAGAGTTCGGAAGTATGGAAAATCCAAAAAGCTTTCCGGAACCAAGAAGTTCACGGATCATACCGATCAAAGTCAGTGCGATTGTAAAACCAAGCCCCATTCCAAGACCGTCAAAAAGTGCAAGTCCCGGTTCGACTTTGTTTGCGTATGCTTCGGCGCGGCCCAGAATGATACAGTTTACAACGATCAGCGGAATGTAGATGCCAAGAGCGGCATAGAGGTCCGGAGCGTATGCCTGCAACAGCAGATCGACCACGGTAACAAGTGAGGCTACAATGACGATATAAGCCGGAAGACGTACCTGATCCGGTATGATTTTCCGCATGAATGAAATGATCAGATTAGAAAAAATAAGGACAGCAAGCGTGGACAGTCCCATGCCGATTCCGTTGATGGCAGAAGTGGTGACGGCCAGAGTCGGACACATGCCAAGCATCAGAATCAGGCTGGGATTTTCCTTTACCACGCCGTTATAAATTCGTTCTGCGTATTTGTTCATAAATATTCCCCTCCTTAACGGATTGATGATGCATAGAAAGCAAGTGCGGTATTAACTGCATTTACAACAGCGCCGGACGAGGTTGATGCACCGGAAACAGAGTCGATTTCATTGTCTGCGGTGGAACCGCCGGCCTTGTTCAGGATAAAGGCATCTGTATTTACTCCGGTAAACTGACTGCGGAAAGCATCCTCACCGCAGAGCATACCCATACCGGCAGTCTCATGCAGTTCTGTAAAAGAAATACCAAGGACAGTGCCTTCGGTGTCAAGTCCGACTGAGAGAGTGATCGTTCCGTCGTAACCGTCTCCGCTGGAGACACTGATCACATAACCGACCGTTGTATCTGCTGCATCCTTTCCGACAACAACATTGTTAATAAAGGTTTTTCCGAATTTTTCATCATAAATACCATCGCCAAGCGCTTCGATCTTTGTATTGATCGCATCATCGCTTACGAAGCTCTCTGCATCCGGACATACCTCTTTGTAGGAGGCGGCATTTGCGGCGAGCTTCTGCTCTTCGATTTTATCTTTTGTCAGAAGATAAACGCTGCTTAAGGCAAGACCGGCACATAAGGTAATAATGGTCAGATTGACTGCAGCTTTAGGAAACTGCGGTTTGCCGGAAATGCTGCGGTATCCGAGCGGCTTTGGCACAGAAATTTTGTCGATAAACGGTACAGTCATGTTTGCGATGATGATCGCATAGCTGACCGAATCGGCAGAGCTTCCGTAGACGCGGAAAAGACCGGAAAGAATACCGGTAACTGCACCGTAAAGCAGCTGTCCGCGGCTGGTGACCGGGCTGGTAACCGGATCGGTTGCCATAAAGAAAGCACCCATCAGTACGCCGCCGCCGCAGATATGGAGCAGCAGACTGGACGGATCAAAGCCCTGATCGCCGAAAAGCCCCATAAATACAGCGAAAGAAGCTATAAATGCAGCCGGAATTTCAAAGGTGATACCACCTGTGATAAGCAGGAAGATACCGCCGATCAGAAGGGCAATCGCACTTCCGCCAATGACGCCTGTCGTGTAGCCGAGAACCGTCTGGGACAGGTTTACGGCTTCGCCGGCACGCAGTGCAGCGAGCGGAGTGGCAGAACTGACACCATCAACAGAAAAATTAGTCATGGCACTGCCAAAAGAGATCAGCAGGAAGCAGCGTCCGGTCAGGGCAGGGTTCATAAAGTTTTTGCCAAGCCCTCCGAAAAAGCATTTTACAAACAGAATCGCAAAAACGGAGCCGAGGCACGGAAGATAGAGCGGAACTGCAGGGGAAAGAGAAAGCCCCAGAAGCAGACCTGTGACAACGGCACTTCCGTCTTTTATGGTCAGTGGTTTTTTTGCTGCCATATCGTAGAGAAATTCCGTGACGACGGCAGAAGCAACACTGATCAGAAGAATCAAAAATGCATGGATGCCATAGCGGTAAATGCCGAACACGGCAGCAGGCAGCAGAGCCAGTGTCACATCTGTCATGACTGCACCGGTGGTCAGGCGATGACGGACGTGAGGACTGGAGGACATATTCAGTAATTTTTCATTCATTTTCCATTCCCTCACTTTCTTTTTGCAGCCATGATCACGGCCTTTGTCTGTTTGAAGAGCTGCATCAGCGGACGCTTTGCCGGACAGATATAGGTACAGGAACCGCAGGCAATACAGTCAAGTCCATACAGCTTTTTTTCGTAACGTTCGTAATCTTTTCGTTCAGCAGCTTCTGCCATCATCTGTGGTACGAGACCGATCGGACAGACGTGACCGCAGCGTCCGCAGCGGAGACAGGCAGTCATTTGTTCTTCGGCAAGCTCGACCTCATCTTCTGCAAGTACGGTCAGAGCGTTGTTGTTTTTTGCAATCGGAACATCAAGCGTTGACATTGCAATTCCCATCATCGGACCGCCGCAGAGAATTTTTTTTGCAGTACAGTCAGGCTTTATGCCGCCTGCTGCTTCAAGCAGTTCATGGCAGGAAGTACCAATGCGAACCTCCATCGTATGCGGGTGTGCAACTGCGTCACCGGATACAGTGAAGAGACGGGACATCAACGGCTCTGATTTACAGACTGCACGGTAAATAGCATTTAAAGAGCTGACATTGCAGACGACACAGCCAAGGTCTGCAGGGAGCTGTCCAAAACGCAGCTGCCTTCCGGTAACAACACCGATCAGGTTCCGCTCGCCGCCTTCCGGATATTTTGCTTTCACTTCAAGTACAGAGATATTGGAGTCAGATGCGCATGCGCTCGTCATGGCTGCTATGGCTTCCGGCTTATTGTCTTCAATGGCGATCACGCCCCTAGCGTTTGGAAAGAGCCGGAGAACGAGGCGCATTCCTTCCACGATGCCGCTGCTCTGGGTGCGCATCAGCTGATCATCACAGGTAATGTATGGTTCGCATTCAGAGCCATTTGCAATGACAAAATCGATCTGCTCCGGATTACGCGGGGCAAGTTTTACGTGAGTCGGAAATCCGGCGCCGCCAAGGCCGACGATACCGGCTTTTTTAATCGCATCCAGAATCTGGGGTCCGGTCATGGAAGTGTCGTCCCGTTCGATGCCGATGCCTGGCGCAAGTGTGAACAGCCCGTCGTTTTCAATGACGATGCACATAGCCCGTCCGCCATTTACGGTATGACGTTCCTCGATGGCTTTTACTTTTCCGGAGCAGGAACAGACGATATTTGCAGATACAAAACCGTCCGCTTCCGCGATCAGCTGACCGGCGAGAATGGGATCTCCTTTCTTAACAATTGGCTTTGCCGGTTTTCCGATGTGCTGATTGATCGGAAAAACGAGTTCTCCCTTGGGAAGAAACTCCTCTACCGGACAGTTTTTCGAGAGGTCTTTGTGTCCGGCTGGATGGACGCCTCCGCGAAACGTTTTGTGACTCATACGCTACCTCCTGTTTGATGGTCATATTTTATCTTGGAGCGTGTCTGAAAAATCATTTCCGCAATTTGCAAGACCCACTTTGCGGTATATTTTGCCCTCATTCAGTTGACGTAGCCTGCTACGACGCCCTCATTCGGATAAAATCTCCCACAAATTGGGGCTCGCAGCTCACGAAAAGCTTTTTTCAGACACGCTCTAGTGGAGAAAACTCCTACTTTTATAAAGTGAATTCTTAAAAAGAATGATATCAGATATCAAAATGAAAATCCAGCCTTTTCAACAATAAAATACGTTAAAAAAATAACTTTTTTGTATATTTATGTGATAAAAAAAGAGATGGTTAAAAAGAGAATGCGCGAAATGCTATATGAGAAACTGTTTTTTATGAAAAAAACTTGTAACTGTTCAGAGCCAACCTCCAAAATGCTACGCATTTCGTCGGTGTGGCGTATCCGCCAAATAAAATTTCAAAAACAGGCTTAAAAATGCAAGCATTTTCCACCTGTTTTATGAAATTTTGCTTGGCTCTGAACAGTTACAAAAACTTATGAAAAGCGCAGCGCACAAGCGAATGGATCAGATCGTCATCCTGAGAAAAATTTTCATGAAAGGTGAAAAAGCAAGATTTGGAACGGCAGGAGGTGCGAAAGACGGGAAGAATTATCGGATCCGGCTGCCAGTAAAAAATACCGGATTTTTTTGTATAGCAGGTGGATGCTTTTGCGGGAATACGATATTCTTTATCAATAAAAGAGGCAACACTTTTATGAACCGCCTGATCTTCAAGGGGTAGATAATAGTAATTTTTATAATCCGGGAAAAAATATTTCAGTTCACAGGAGATTCCGGAAAACTGCAGAGTGGCTGTAGTATTTTTAACAAACAGAGTGCATACGCAGCTTCCGGAAAATGGCGGCTCATCAGAAAAGAGTGAGAGCGAGAGCGGAGAAGGCAGCGGCATATGAAGCTGAATATCGATTTCAAGAGAGGGTGTGGTATCTGCTTTGTCAAAATGAAGCGAACAAGAATATACGGAATCAAAAATTCCGTCAGCAAGCATACGGTAAGAAGCAAGAGGAAGTATTTTTGTCATACCGATCAGATCGTCATGGTTGTGAAGCAACATCAGACGAAGCAGTTCCGGATCATGCGTCTGAGTGAAAGAACGAAACATGGCAACCATGTGTTTTCCGGTCAGGGTATCTGTGCGCTGCCATCCGGCAAGCTTTTCAAGTGCAGACTGTTTCAAGCTTGTCTGTCCGGGGAGATGCCGCAAGATGGAGAGGGTGCGGTAGAGGTCGAGGGAGTTTTTCTCTGTTGTGGTAAAGGGATGTGTGGAAAACGGAACATCCGCTGCACCGGAAGTTTGGCAGGCGGATTTCTCATGGGATTGCTGTCCGAAAGATTTGCCGGAAACACTATGCAGAGAAATCCCAATCAGTTCATAGGCATTTGCTTTTGCATTTAAAAATGGCACATCAAAGGTAGAACCATTAAAATGAATGAGCGTGTCATATGGCATTGCATCTGCAAAAAAGGTTTCAAGAAGCAGTTTTTCTTCGGATTCATGTTCGATCAGGTACTGCGTGAGCAGCCAGGTGCCGTTTTCAAGATGAATCGTCCCGATCAGAAAAACGCAGGCGGATTTGTGGGAGAGACCTGTTGTCTCAATATC
>CAKRPI010000047.1 GCA_934376945.1 uncultured Lachnospiraceae bacterium
ACGCCTCAGAAATTTGGGCACAACTGACAAAAAATCTTCTCACAAAATCAAGCACAAAAAGATTCCGAGAGTACATAGATCAGGAAAGGAGTAAAGCACCATGAGTGATAATATGGGAAGACGCGGCGGCCACGGCGGCCCGAGAATGATGGTCGGAGAAAAGGCAAAGGATTTTAAAGGCAGTATGGCAAAGCTGCTTCGATATATGGCAAAATATAAAATCCGGTTTGTGATCATGTTTGTATTTGCGATCGCGGGAACCGTTTTTAATATCGTAGGACCGAAAATTCTCGGTAAGGCGACCACAGAGTTGTTCAACGGACTGGTGGCAAAAATCGGAGGAACCGGTGGGATCGATTTTACAAAGATCACGCAGATCCTGCTGTTTACACTGGGATTATATGTCTGCTCATCGATATTTTCTTTTATTCAGGGATTTATCATGACAGGAATTTCGAATGATGTGACATACAGCCTGAGGAAAGATATCTCAAAAAAAATCAACCGGCTTCCGCTGAAATACTATGAGAGCAGAACGACCGGAGAAATTCTTTCAAGAGTTACAAATGATGTGGATACGCTGCAGAACGGACTGAATCAGAGCGTGACGCAGCTGATTACTTCTGTGACCACACTGGTTGGCGTATTTATTATGATGCTGAGCATTAATGTATGGATGACGCTGGCAGCGCTTGTTATTCTTCCGGTTTCTATGGGAATTATCGGGGGAGTCATGGGAAAATCACAGGGCTTTTTCCGCAGCCAGCAAAGATACCTTGGCGAAGTAAACGGCCAGATTGAAGAGGTATACGGCGGCCACAATATTGTAAAGGTATTCAATAAGGAAAAGGATGTCGTAGAAGAATTTGAAAAAATAAACAAAGAGTTGTATAATTCAGCATGGAAATCGCAGTTTTTCGCAGGAATTATGATGCCGGTCATGCAGTTTATCGGCAATCTCGGTTATGTGGTCGTTGCGATCCTCGGCGGATTTATGGTAATTAAGAATGCGATCGAGGTCGGCGATATTCAGTCCTTCTTCCAGTACATCCGGAACTTTACGCAGCCGATCCAGCAGATCGCGCAGGTGACGAATATGCTGCAGTCTTCGGCGGCGGCTTCTGAGCGTGTGTTTGAATTCCTGGAGGAGGCTGAGGAAGACCAGAAGGCAGAGCATCCGGTATCAACCGATGGACTGAGGGGAAATGTGGAGTTCTGTCATGTGCAGTTCGGTTATGATCCGGAGCAGATCATTATTCATGATTTTTCCGCAAAAGTAAAGGATGGCCAGAAGATTGCGATTGTAGGTCCGACCGGAGCCGGAAAGACGACGATGGTTAAGCTGCTGATGCGTTATTACGATGTAAACAGCGGCAGCATTAGGATCGATGGCCATGATGTACGGGATTTTAACCGTGGTGAGCTGCGGGAAATGTTTGGAATGGTTCTGCAGGATACGTGGCTGTTTTCAGGAACGATCATGGAAAATATCCGGTATGGCAGACTGGATGCGACGGACGAGGAGGTCATTGCGGCAGCGAAGGCAGCACATGTGCATAAATTTATCATGCAGCAGCCGGGCGGCTATCAAATGGTACTGAATGAAGAGACGAGCAATATTTCGCAGGGTCAGAAGCAGCTGCTTACGATTGCGAGGGCGATCCTTGCGGATAACCGAATCCTGATCCTGGATGAGGCGACGTCTTCGGTTGATACCCGTACGGAAATTCAGATCCAGAAGGCAATGGATGCACTGATGGAAGGACGCACGAGCTTCGTGATCGCACACCGCCTGTCTACGATTCGTGATGCGGATCTGATTCTTGTCATGAAGGACGGCGATATCATTGAACAGGGCAATCATGAGGAACTGATGAAGAAAGGCGGATTTTACTCAGATCTGTACAACAGCCAGTTTGAGCAGACGGCGTAGGATACGAGAGGGGATGGATTGTATGAAATACCGTATCATAACAATTGAAAGAGAGTATGCATCCGGTGGAAGCGAGATCGGCGAGCGTGTCGGGATGGATCTAGACATTCCGTGCTATGGACAGGAGGTTCTGGAACGGGCGGCAGAGCGTATGCAGACCGTGCCGGAGCGCCTGATCCACCTGGAGGAAACAACATCAAACAGTCTGCTGTTTTCGCTTGGTATGGCAAATCGCGTGGCTCTTGGTGAACGCAATGGCCTGACGGAGGAAGGCGAGCTCTACGTGGTGGAGGAGCAGGTGATCCAGGATATGGCGCTGCAGGGGCCATGTGTGATCGTCGGCCGCTGTGCCGGATGGATTCTGCGGGAGCGGGAGGACGTGCTGCGGGTATTTATTCATGCGGACCGTGAATTCCGCAGGGCGCGTGCAATCCGTGAGTATGGGATCGAGGAGCGGAAGGTGGAAAATGTGCTGAAGCGTTTTGACCGGAGACGTTCCAATTTTTACAGTGCAAATACGTGCATGCGCTGGGATGATAACCGCGGCTATGATCTTGTACTGGACAGCTCTTCACTTGGCATTAAAGCCTGCGTGGATGTGATCTGCAAGACCGCGCGGGGGCAGTAAAAGGGGATTGTCGGGTTGGATTCCCGAGCTGGATTCTCTGGTTGGATTCCCGGTAGGTAGGTGAAAGTGGGAGTGTGTTGGATTCCCGGTAGGTAGGTGAAAGCGGGAGTATACTGGATTCCCGGTAGCTAGCGGAGCCGGGTACATTTTCATAGTCCACCTTGTCTTTCTGACGTCTGTTCGCTCATGACGGATTGCATCCGTCCTGCTCGTACAGCCGTCGCAGACATGTGGACAAGTGAAAGTGTACTCCGGCTCCGCTTGCATGCGTGGGGAAGAAAATCAAAGGCCTGAAACCATGATATGCGAATATTCCGCTTGCATGCGTAGGGAGGAAAATCAAAGGCCTGAAACCACGATGTGCGAAGATTCTGCTTGTATGTGAAAAAGATTGTGGATTGTGAGATTGGCAGCGGAGAAGGGGTATGTTATACTGAAAACAGGAGCTTTGGCAGGGGTAAAATGTGAAGGATAAGAAAGGTATCTGATGCAGGATTGTGGAAGTACGGAACAATCCGTAAGGTATTTTTTGACCTTGCCATCATAGTTTTGTTGTAAGCAAAAAAGGATTCTAGTGTACTGTATCATTCACTTTCAGTATAATGGCGCAGGATGAATTTTCAATCTGCAAGGCGGAGGAATGAGGCGATGCGGTGGCATCGTCGATTGACGATAACGCAGCAGATGGAAATTCAGACAAGCCATTAGGCCAAATGTGAGTGGTACAGTACACTAGGAGTGCGTGGATGAGAAAAGGGGGATTTTTATGGAAAAAAGAGCAGGCAGATTCGCAAGACGGGCAGCGTTTTTTACGGCAGCAGCATTGATTGTGCCATCAGTGGCACAGGCAAAGAAGGATCCGGGGGAAGAACTGGAGGAAATTCTGGAAGCGCAGATGGAGAATGCATCGCTTCCGCTTGTTTTTGAGACACTCGGACTGGAGGAGCTGCGGGAAAATGCAGAAGAAAATGGATTTTCCGTGCAGACACGATTCGGACTTTCGCAGTCGGCGATTGAGCTGCTTGGAATGGCGGATAAGTGGTCGGAGGAAAGCTATCTGCAGATGAATTTTCAGGCAGAGGAGGATGCGAAAAGATGGCAGTTTGATCTGGAAGCGGGAGCGGATGCGGATACGCCGTGTCTTGATTTTTCCCTGTATGGGGATGCGGATCAGCTGGCGATGTCTATTCCTCAGTTTTATGAGGGAGCACTGGCGATTCGGTCCGGCAGCTTTTTGGATCAGTATAAGGATTCCTTGATGGAATCGTATTTTGGGGAACTGCAGGTAGAGGAGGATCTGAATCTGTCGTTTGTGCCGGATGACGGGGAAGAGGAAGAAGATCAGGAAAACGATGCACAGGAGGAAGCCTGGGAAAAAGTAGTGGATGCTGCGCGCGTGGAGAAAAAAGAAGACGGAGAGGAAACCGTTTATTCGGTGATCGTACCGACGAAAGCTTTGCTGGAATTTTGCGAGGAGCAGTATGATATGCTGGTGGAAACGCTTTCGAGTGTTGGAACGGTGACGGAGCATGGTGATAAGGATGCATTTTTTGCATGCCTGGAGAAAGCAATGGAAGAGGAATGCACGCTTGACTTCCATACGAAGGATGAGTTTGTGACGTATATTACGCTGGAGACAACGATCGACACGGCACAGCTTGAGGAGTATCAGGAGAATGCAGTATCGGAGGCGATGTCGGAGAGGTCGATAGAGACATCGGAGGGTCCGGAGCTGATCATAGGCGGTGCGGTAGGCTCAACAGATATTTACCTGGGAAATGCGGGTGTGATTACGGAGAAGCTGAAATTTACGTTTGCAGATCCGCAGAATCCTTCTGCAGGCTTTGATGTTTCGCTGAGTGCGGATGGAAAAGAGAAGGTATATACGGAGCTGTCTGTAAAAAGGCAGCGAAAAGGAGCGACAGAGGAATATACGTGCCATCTTTTACAGCGCGATGAAGCAGGTGTTGATTTTGATGATGATTTTTACAAGGTCAGCTTCAATTCTGTAACGGGAGATTATGATGAGGTTCTGAATCTGGGTGAAGAAAATGGTACGATTGGCTTTGACGGCACGTTTACCAGAATCGAGCCGGGAAAGAGCTTTAACCTGAGCGTGGACGGGCTGACGATCGCAGATGAGGAGGGCATCGGCTCTGTGAAAGGAAATATCTGTGTGCAGACCGGTGATATTACGGTAAAAGCACCGGAAAAGGAAAAAATGTTCCTGGAGATGACGGAGGCCCAGCTGTTCAATTTTATAATGGAGGTTCAGGAAAAGGTAACGGTATGGCAGCAAAAGTTTTTGCCGGAGCTGTCAGAAGAAACAGAGGATCGGAATGAAGATTCGGCGTACGGTCCGGATGGTGGTCTGCAGAATGACAGGAATGCAGAGATGCCGGAGGAGTCCGGCGGAGATCATCCGGAGAACTCTGATGGAGATCATCCGGAGGAGTCCATTGGAGATTATCCGGAGAACTCTGATGGAGATCATCCGGAGGAGTCTGGCGGAGATCATCCGGAGTCAGAACCGTTTGGCGATACGGCCGTTGCATAGCGTAACTGAATCAGGCAGGTTCCGTGCGTGGGTGTGAACGCAGATAAGCATTCCCCCGCTTCAAGTGCGCGGAGTACTAAGCGGTGGGTAGGGGGATGCTTATGTCAGTGGGAGTTGAAAGCGCCCACTGACAGGTCGCGAAGCGGATTGCTTATGTCCGTTTTACGATCCGCCCCAAGGGGAGAAAAACGGAGGAGGAAGAAATGACAGAAAGCAGAACTGTAACGTTAAACAATGGAGTTGAAATGGACCGCATCGGCCTTGGATTCTGGGAGGTGCGTGGAGCGGAGGCGGGAAAAACACTCTGCAGCGCAGTAGAAGCCGGATACCGCAGGATCGATACGGCTATGTATTATCAAAATGAGGCGGATGTCGGAGCAGGACTTCGGTCATGTGGCGTTTTGCGTGAAGAGCTGTTTGTGGCATCGAAGATCTGGTATACGGATATGTGCGGCGGCCGTCAGGAGGAGACGTTTTATAAGAGCCTGGAGGCGCTTGGACTTGATTTTATTGATTTGTATTACCTGCACTGGCCGCTTGGAGATGTGGCAGAGTCGTGGAAGGTACTGGAACGGCTGTATGAGGCCGGAAAGATCCGTGCGATCGGTGTCTGCAATTTTCAGCCGGCCCATTTGAAGGAGCTGCTTGCGAAGGCGAATGTCTGCCCGGCTGTTAATCAGATTGAGAGTAACCCGTGCTTTCAGCAGTCGGAGGCGGTGTCATTTTGTCAGAAGGAAGGCATCGTGCCGGAGGCGTGGGGACCACTTGGAAAGGGAAAGGATCTTGGAGAACCTCTGCTTGCGCAGCTGGCGGAAAAATATGAGAAAACACCGGCGCAGATTGTGCTGCGCTGGCATCTGCAGCGCGGACTGACCGTTATCCCAAAGTCGGTTCATCCGGAGCGCCAGAGGCAGAATCTGGATCTTTATGATTTTGCCCTGGAGGAGACTGACATGGAACGGATGAAGTCGCTGGATACCGGAAAGTCGAAGCGTGGCTATCCGGAGGGCTTTCGGTTTGACGGTGGAAGATAAGGAGCGGAGGCTCTGCAGTCAGGAGGCTCTTCACACTTTACCTTACGGAAGGCTGCCGCTGCGGGAAAGCCGCTGCAGCAGATCATCAAAGGAGTTTGTTTCTGTCGATTCCTGCTTATCCGAAGAGGAAGTGGCGGCAGTTTCATCCGGCTCATCTGAAAATTTGTCTACGCGATCATCAGAAGGGAATGGTTCTTCTGTGTCAAGCTGTTCAAGCAGCTCGGAGTAAACAGGCGGAGGCGCTGTAGTGGCGCCTGTATCCGGTGTGGGCAGATCGTCATGGAGTGGACACGTTTCGTGCGGCTGTGTGCCGTCGGCAAAAAATTCAGAATACGTATCAGGACAGCCATTTTCATTTGCAGGAAGATGGCTGTCTTTGCATAAGGAAACAGAAACAACGGAATCCGGCTGCGAAAAAGAACGGATTTCAAGACCGGTGTGGACACGGTCCATGACAGCGCTCCAGAGTGTTTTCTGAAAGCTGTGTGCAGAGGCGGGCAGACTGCTGTGGTCATCATATCCACCCCAGACGGAACAGGTATAATACGGTGTGCTGCCTGCAAACCAGATATCGCGGTAGTCGGAGGTCGTCCCGGTCTTTCCGGCGACCGGCTGACCGGCAGCAGAGATGGAAGCATAAGCGGTGCCTTCTGGATCAGAGGTGACACCAAGAAGTGCATCGGTGAGTAAAAATGCAGTGCTGTCTTTTAAAATGCGGGTATTGTCCCGCTGTGTTGGTGTGCCTGTGACAAAATCAGAAGCGGAGTAATTCTGGACGTGCCGGTCGGTATCGGAAAAATCAAAAATGAGCTCTCCGTTTCTGTTTTCAATTCGCGTAAAAAAGCGCGGGGAGCGGTAAATACCTCCGTTTGTGACGGCGGCATAGGCTGCGCAAAGCTCCAGATTGGAGACGCCTTCTGTGATGCCGCCAAGAGCAAGCGGCTGGATGACATCTGTTGCGGTATTTCTGCTTCCGGTATCGTGAAGCGTTGTAATGCCGAAACGCTGTGCGTAGGAAAAACCGAGCCTGGGTGTGATCTTTGTAATACAGCGTACGGCCGCGACATTGATGGAGCGAACGATCGCTTCCCGGATTGTGACATTTCCGCCGTAATCCGTTTCATCCCAGTTGCCGACTGCAGTGCCGTCTGTATAAGTAAACGGTTCATTTTCATAGCAGGTGGCAAGGGTCTGACCGCATGCATCGAGCGCAGGAGCGTAGGCGGCGAGGATTTTAAAGGTGGAGCCGGGCTGCCGCAGAGAATCACAGGCGCGGTTTAAGGTGAGACTGGCCGATTTTTTGCCGCGCCCGCCGGTGATGGCGCGTACGTATCCGGTCTCCTGGTCCATCAGGACAAGGGAGGCCTGGAGCATACGCTCATCAGAGTCTGCCTGTGCGGGGAAATTGGCGGGGTTTGCGCATTCCTCCTCGCAGATCTGCTGAAGAGTATCATCCTGGGCAGAATAGATGCGAAGGCCGCCGCTGAATACGGCACGGACGGCCTGTTCCTCTGAAAGTCCTTTTTCCTGCATCAGAATTTCCTGTACCTGTCGAATCAGTGCATCTTCATAGTAGGAATAGACTGTTGCAGCATCGCTTTCTGAGTCGGAGGAGCGGACACGGTCGTAGACGGGATCACGTTCTGCCACCTGGCGTTCAGATTCGGAGATATATCCCTGCTGCTGCATATAGTTTAATACGGTAAGCTGGCGGCCTTTGCTGGCGGAAGGATGGAGTACCGGATCGTAGCCGGAGGGATTCTGGAGTGCCGCAGCGAGGACGGCGGCCTCAGAAAGCGTGAGAGAAGAGGCATCCTTTGCAAAGTACCGTTTTGCAGCAGCCTGCGCACCGTAGCAGCCGGAGCCAAAATTTACGGTATTGAGATAGTTTTCCAGAATCTTTGCTTTGGAGAGGCGTTTTTCCAGCTGGAGTGCAAGGTGTTGTTCCTGGACCTTCCGGCACAGGCGGTCATAAAAGGAATTTTCCTGTGTCCACTGGGTAAAGACGCTGTTTTTGATCAGCTGCTGAGTGATGGTACTGGCACCTTCTGAGAAAGAGCCGTGCAGAATACCGGTAAAAAATGCACGGAGGATTCCCCTTCCGTCGATTCCGTGATGCTCATAAAAGCGCCGGTCCTCGATAGCAACAACCGCATCCTGAAGATAAGGGGAAATTTTGTCAAGTGTTACGATGTCCCGGTTGGAAGCAGCGAGAGTAAGGCGGCGCGTGACATTGCCATTTTGATCGCACAGATAAGTGGCGGATTGCGAAGGGGAGACAGAGATAGCATCGATGGACGGCGCAGAGGCAATCAGCCGTCCCAAAAAGAGCAGAAAGAGCAGCGCAAGGACGCCAAGGGAAATGGCGATGCCGGTCAGGATTTTGCGCCAGGGAAGAGACCGTAAGCGAGAAAAACAGAATTTTTGTGGAAAGAATGGGTGTTTCATGGCAGAACTCCTTTTTCCGGGGGTGAATGGTTGCTGGAAATGGATCAAACGAGTCATTATAAGACAGAGTATTTCACGGAAAGCACAAAAACATGCGCCGGATGCTTGCCACAGCATGGAAATCTTGCTATGATGGAATGCAGGGCATAAAGGCAGAAAGAAAATAGAGGAAGAAAATAAAGTAGAAAACAAAGCAAAGTGAAAGCAGAAACGTAAAGCAGAAAATTAAATAAGAAAATCAAATCGGAAAATTAAAACAGAAAATTAAAGAAGAAAAATAAAACAGAAATCAAGAAGCAGAAGAAGAAGGCAATATACCTGCCAAAAACAGAAACAGGTGGAACCATGAAGGAAATTAAGATTGTATATGAGGGCGGCGAAGGTGAGCTGATTGAGAAGAAATCACGGTTTATCGCTACTGTGCGCCCGGTGGAAAGTGAAGAAGAGGCACTGGAATTTATTGCGGCAATGAAGAAAAAATACTGGAATGCGACGCACAACTGCTCCGCGTTTGTTGTGGGTGAGAATCAGGAGCTGCAGCGCTGCAGCGATGACGGGGAACCGCAGGGAACGGCCGGGCGTCCGATGCTCGATGTGCTCCTTGGAGAGGAGATCCACAATGCCGCTGTTGTAGTGACGCGTTATTTTGGCGGCACACTGCTTGGTACGGGCGGTCTGGTACGGGCTTATTCAAAATCCGTACAGGAAGGGCTTCGTGCAAGTAAGATTATCGAGAAAAAAATCGGTACGCTGCTCGGTATCCGGACCGATTACAACGGCCTGGGCAAGGTGCAGTATTTACTTGGGCAGAGAGGTCTTGTGATCACCGGCTCGGATTACACAGATATTGTTACTGTGGAGACACTGGTGCCGCAGGCGCAGCTGCAGGAATTGAAGGAAGCGGTCACGGAGGGCACGAACGGGCGCGCGGAATTCATAAAAGAAGAAGCGGTGTGCTTTGCATTCGTAGACGGAGAGCCTTTGATTTTCTGAATATCGGGGCGTATTCTTTTTTACTCGTGTGATCGGATTCGCAGACAAGTGAGTAGTATGGTTATTTCGGAAACGATGTACTAGTGTACTGTATCACGCACATTTGGCCTAATGGCTTGTCTGAATTTCCATCTGCTGCGTTATCGTCAATCGACGATGCCACCGCATCGCCTCATTCCTCCGCCTTGCAGATTGAAAATTCATCCTGCGCCATTATACTGAAAGTGAATGATACAGTACACTAGAAGAGCTGCAGTATGGAAATAGAAGAAATAGAATAAGATAGAAGAAAAAGTTTTCGCCGGATAGAACAGCAGCTGTTTACAGACAGAAGCCTGCGGTGTGGCAGAAAACAGAAGGACACAGGAAATGACAGAAGCAAGAAAAGAAGAAATAAAAGAAGAAATAAAAGAAGAAATAAAAGAAGAAATAAAAGATGCAGAGGCTCCGATCGGAGTTTTTGATTCCGGCGTGGGTGGTCTGACAGTTGTGCGGGAGATCATGCGTAATCTTCCAAATGAGAAGATCGTTTATTTTGGCGATACAGCGCGTGTGCCATATGGAAGCAAATCCAGGGAAAATGTAATCCGTTTTTCCAGACAGATCATTCATTTTTTAAAGACACAGAAAGTAAAGGCGATTGTCATTGCCTGCAATACGGCAAGTGCGCTGGCGCTCGATGCAGTAGAATCGGAGCTGGACATTCCGATCATCGGTGTGATCAGGCCGGGCGCCCACATGGCGGCAAAGGCAACGGTTAATAAACGTATCGGTGTGATCGGAACAGAGAGTACGATCCGCAGCCGGACCTACGACCGGTTTATCCAGATGCAGGACCCGGAAATCGTTGTATTCGGGAAAGCATGTCCGCTTTTTGTGCCGCTCGTCGAAGAAGGCTGGCTGAAGGACAGTGTGACAGAGGAGGTTGCAAGGCGCTACTTAAGTGAGCTGCTGCGCAAGGATATTGATACTCTGGTGCTTGGATGTACGCATTATCCGCTGATCCGTTCGCTGGTCGGAAAGATTGCGGGTGATCAGGTGACACTTATCAATCCTGCATATGAAACGGCGCAGGAGCTTCGTCGGCTTTTGGAGGAGAAGCATCTGATTAATACGGGAGAGCACAACGTAAAAGAGGAAATGCACCAGTTCTATGTCAGTGACGCGGCGGAAAAATTCGGCGAGTTTGCGAACTCGATTCTGCCGTATGACGTAAAGCGTGCAAAAAAAATCAATATAGAGGAGTATTAAAGAGATACTATGACAGAAGACGTATTGATTACGGTGACCGGATTGCATGCGGTAAATGGAGAAGAGGATCAGGAAAATGAGGTGGAGATTACCTCAGCCGGAAAGTATTATAAAAAGAACGGCAAGCATTTTGTGATCTATGATGAAGTACAGCAGGAGACCGGTGATATCATCAAAAACAGGCTCAAGCTTTCAGAGGGTGCGATGGAGATCCGAAAGACCGGGCCGATGAAGACAAGCATGGTGTTTGAAAATGGCAAAAAAAATATGAGCTGGTACGGCACGCCATATGGAAATATGCTGGCGGGAATCGAAGTGACCCAAATGGAGATGCAGGAGAGCGAGGATGTAATTGATGTAAATATTGAGTACATCCTGGAAATGAATTATGAACACGTATCAGATGCCGCGATCCATATCCGGATTATGGCAAAGGACAGCGGACTGTTCCGGCTGCTATAGGCGCAGCATGGAAATGGAATCCGGAAGTAGTATGGAACCGTATGGAACGAAAACGGCATTGGAATGGAAGCAATGCAGAAAGAGAAAAAGACTTCGTGGAATCCCACGAAGCCTTTTTTGTACTGGTTTATTTACTTTTTTTCTTTGCCTTTTGTTTCTTACCTTTTGCTTCTTCTGCCTCAAGCTCTTTCTGGGCTTTGGAAAGCTTTGCACGGAGCTTCTGCATCATGGATTTCTTCTTTGGCGGAGTATCCAGCGGTCCGCGCACGCCGCGCACTTCCATGATGTAGATGCCGCTGATCACGGCCTTGACTTCTTTTTTTACCGGAATCGTATCGAAGATTGCTGCGTCTGCAACAAGCGTCATGATTCTCGGTCCAACCTTTGCCTTTACGATCGGAAGCTTGGAACGACGCATAAGTTTTGGCGTCTGGTCGATGACCATCTGCGGCAGTCCCGCTTCCTTGATAGGCAATCGCTTTTTATCGATGATCAGCATATTGACGGTCTGCTTTGCAGCCTCCATCTGTTCCTGCTGTGCCATCTGCTTTTTCTGCATCTTTCGTCCGAGAAAGTAGAGGACGACGAGTGCAATGACAAGAATAATCAGGATAACCAGTAATACCTTGAAAAATGTCGACATATGTACCCTCCCACAAACAGAATTCAAACCATATTTTAGCATTGTTCAGGGGAAAGTGCAAGCAGTAAGTGACAGAAACCACGGCATAAAACCAGTGACTCTGAGCAGTAACAAATCACTTGGAGCAGTTGGCTGTTTGCAGACACTCACGTGAAGCATTCAAATGGAGTGTTATTATCTCCGTCAGAACTTCAAATAAATATTATCCGTACTGGAATTCATACGCGTCTGGATCTGTTCCATAGAAACAGAATCTACATTCCAGAAAAGTTTTTGCGCAATAAATCCCATCAATACCTTTCCGGAATTCTGAACGAATGTATTGTTATTCAATGTCATGGAAACATTCTCAGAATCCGCGACCACGTTAATCAATCCACGATAGTCACTGCCGTTTTCTGTTCCATAAAATACATTATTCTGAACAAGGAATTCTTTATAATGATTGTCCGTAACAAACAGGGCGCCTTCTGATTTGAAATAATCCGTATCACCGCCGCCGGTCCGGAAAACCATATTATCATCGATCACTACCTGCTCGGCATATTTCAGGAATTTACTGCTGGAATCCAACCGGATTCCCATAGTATCCACAAAGGCGTTTCCAATACAGAGATGGCGAAAAGCAAACGTACCCGTATCATCCAGACTGTGCTCATATCCCTCAGCAGTTCCGTTGGCATCGTGAATATAATTGTTTCGAATAGTTGCATCCACAAAATTATAAAGTCCGTCAAACTGAATGCCAATATAATCCTGAGACTCTCCCTCGGTCACATAGCCATATGCACTTACCGTTCCACATCCATAGGCAAATTCGCAATTCTGAATGATGGTTCCTGTAACAACACCATTGTCATAGCCTGTTTTAGCAAAAGAGTTTCCGGTATATTTTATGCATAGATTGTCCAAAACAACATCATCAGCCGTAACAAAAATAACACCATGGGGATTGAAAAGGCCAAATTCTACTTCCTGGAAAATTTCCCCCGGATTGCCTTCATCACAGCGTAAATACAAAGGTCCCGGAATATTTACGTCATAATCAAAATAAGGGTTTTTATCCAATTTCATTTGTGACGTCGGCCTGCTGATAATGGAAAGATTTTCAGTTAGCGAATCTTCTACCGAATGAAGCATATCCTCTTTTTTTATCTGTACACCCACTAAAGCGACAGTATCATATGGAACTTCCTCGACAGAAGCGGAAACATAGGTGTTGTCTTCTGTCAAAATCTCATAAACCCTTTTTGTTGATTTTTCTCCGCCATTAAAATAAATGGCTCCTATATCTGACAAATCATGGTAGAATTTCCAGATTTTTTTACCACTTTCATCGGAATAATACAGCTCCCATTTTTCCGCACCGACACCACTTTCCGGAGAAGCCGTGATGATTGGTTTGTCCCCTTCTCCATAAGCAGAGTAAGTAACACCAGCCTGGTTCATATACAAAAACAGTTCCGCATCTCCGTCAAGAGGAAGTCTCCATAGCCCGCCTCTTTCGAAAAATACAGCATCTCCATACTTCAGACAGCCCCCTCTGTCAAACCAGTTCGATTCCTGGATCACTTTAAAGACAGACTGCCATGGGGTCTCCGGTGACAAACCATCATTTTCATCTGAGCCATCAGGAGACACATAATAAGCAGTTCCGGTATAAGTTTCTCCCGGTATAAATTCATCTGATTTGGTGATGGCAGTTTCCGTATGTAAAATATTCTGAATACGCTCCTGGAGGTTATTCTGCAGTTCCATATCTTTTTCCTCTGTAAGTTCCGGAATATCTCCATTCGCAGTATCCTGAGAAGTCACAGGCGGAAGATCCTGTAAAGATGGCTGGTTTGATTCCAGCAGGCGAAGAATTGCTTTTGCGGCATCTGCACAGGTCAGCGGCTGGTTAAGATGGAACGAATGGGCGGCCTGATCGTAATCCAGCATTCGTTGTTCGGAGATCTGAGAGCGTGTTGTAAGCATATAGAAAAAGGCAGCAATCGGATGGCTTCCCCAGCCTTCTTCCGGATTTATACAGTCGACAGAGGAATTTATCGCCTCTTCGAAGTTCGGAAAGGCTCCATCATACTCCCAGCGAATTTCATTCCAGATATCCTCTCCGATTTCTTCGCGAAGTTCAAAGCCTTCTCCATAATTGGCATGATATTCCATAGCATCTGCTGCATAAAACAAAGCTATCATACCGCCATCACGATACATTGGCATATCCAGTGTCATACCAGGACCAACAGCAGCCGAAAAAGCCTCCGCCTTTTCACTGCCAAAATAAGTCTCTATTTTTCCATACAGAATATGACACATTTCCTGATAAGTGACAGGTTCATCCAGCCGTTCCATCATCTCATCCGTGAGCAAACCACACTGTCTCGCTCTTAGAAGTTCCGGATCATTGGTGTCAGCGTTTGCACCCAAAACCGGCATGGAGAAAAGAATGATGAGCAGAAGCAGCAAGGTTAATTTACTCTTCATAGGTATCCGTATCCTCCTTTATATTCTTAATGGTAATTGTTCAGAGCCAAGCAAAATTTCATGAAACAGACAAAAAATGCTTCATAGATCAGCCATACACCTCCTTCCGGTATGAATCATCCATCTCATGCCAGAATGCCAGTTAAACGATCCCTGAAAATCCTCTTGCCGATTACATTGGATTCCTCTATGTCCCGGTAATCCGGCAGCTTATAGCAGCGATTTTTCACATTTTCGGATATTTTACAAGATCAATACAGCCGTGACGGAAAAACATTCTTCTTTACTCCGGCTGTTCTTTGCGATTGTTGTTCTTATAAGCTGAATATACTATATTTTTTACGAATAATCAATTATGTTATTCGAAGATTTGATATAGTGCAGCTTCCATCCGAATGGCGCTTGGAAAGTGGAAAAAAGTATGGTACACTGTGGATAAACACCTGCGATTTTCAAAAAGATGTGGACAACGGATACGTCACAACGGCGAAATGCGAAGCATTTTGGAGCCTGGGTGTAAATCGTAACGGAAAAAGAAAAAGAAAGAGGAAGAGGGAAATGAAAAAAGACAACGGAAAACAGGAGGAGAGAAAGATGCGTTTACATTCCCTGGATTTGAAAAAGGTTCGGATCAGCGACCCGTTTTGGTCAAAGCATGTGGATCTGGTGAGAAATGCGATTATTCCGTATCAGTGGGAGGCGATGAATGACCGGATTCCGGATGCGGAGTCAAGCCATTGCCTGGAAAATTTCCGGATTGCTGCAGGCAGAAGCGAGGGTGAATTTTACGGTGCGGTATTTCAGGATACTGATGTGGCAAAATGGCTGGAGGCAGTCGGCTTTTCGCTTGCATGTTATCCGGACGAGGCGCTTGAGAAGACGGCAGATGAGGTCATTGACCTGATTGCGGAGGCGCAGTGCGAGGATGGTTACATCAATACGTATTTTACGATTAAGGAACCGGACAGACGGTGGAGCGACCTGTGTGAAGGTCACGAGCTTTATACAGCCGGTCATCTGATGGAAGCGGCGGTTGCATATTATGAGGGAACCGGAAAAAGGAAATTCCTGGACTGCATGTGCCGTTTTGCAGATCTGATCGCCGATACCTTTGGCACAGAGGAAGGAAAAATTCACGGTTATCCGGGGCATGAGGAGGTCGAGATCGGACTTGTAAAGCTGTATCGTGTGACCGGCAATCAGAAATATCTCGATCTGGCAAAATATTTCATCGATGCACGCGGTGTCGGAGAAAATTATTTCATGAAGGAAATGAGCCGGCCGGATTATAAGATGATCTTTCCAGAGTTTGCAGATTATACACCGGCATATTCGCAGTCAGACCGCCCGGTACGTGAGCTGACGACAGCAGAGGGTCATGCGGTGCGTGCCGTTTATCTCTACAGTGCGATGGCGGATCTGGCGGAAGCGTACGACGATGACGGCCTGAAAAAAGCCTGCGAGACGCTGTGGGAGAATATCACACAGAAGCG
>CAKRPI010000048.1 GCA_934376945.1 uncultured Lachnospiraceae bacterium
ACGCCTCAGAAATTTGGGCACAGCTGACAAAAAATCTTCTCACAAAATCAAGCACAAAAAGATTCCGAGAGTACATGGGAAGAGAAAAGGAGGGATTACTATGGAACAGAAGCAGTCAAAAATCCGCTGGGGGCTTCTTGGCGCCGGGAATATTCTGCATCGGTGGATGAAGGGCGCACGCCAGCTGGAAGATATGGAGATTGTGGCGGTATCGTCAAGATCAAGGGAAAGAGCACAGCAGATGGCAGAGACCTTTGCGATTCCGGATGCACTTACATATGAAGAGATGATGGAACGGAAAGATATTGATGTTGTCTATATTCCGGTGCCACATCCGGCGCATAAGGAGCTTGCAGTAAGCGCAATGAGGGCAGGAAAGGCAGTGCTGGTGGAAAAGCCGGCCGGAATCAATGCGCGTGAGCTGGATGAGATGGTAGCGTGCGCAAAGGAAAACAATGTATTTTTTATGGAAGCGGTATGGACGCGCTTTTTTCCGCTGATTGAGCAGCTTCGCCCATATTTTTCGGAAAACGGGATCGGGGAGGTACGGGCGATCAGTACTAATTTTTCTTATCGGACGGAGAATCCATCGTCTCGTTTGTTTGATCTGGAGCGGGCAGGCGGCGGTCTTTTGGATACCGGGGTTTATAATCTGCATTTTAATCATATGATTCTGCAGAAAAATCCGGTTTTGCTTACCGGAGTAGCTTCAATGAATACGGATGAGATGCATCTTCCGGTGGATGAACAGGCTGCATATATTGCACAGTATGATAAGGGAGAGCTTGGTATGATGTGCAGTGCGGTGCGCACGGATATGATTGATACGGCTTACATTTATGGTACGAAGGGTCATGTGATTCTTCCGAAATTCTGGAAGCCAACGATTGCGCAGATCGTGACGGGGGAGAAGACGGAGGTGCTGAAATGTCCGGTTTCGCAGCGTATACCGGGAGTTGAGGATGAGGGATATCAGTATGAGCTTTTGCATGTGAATCAGTGTCTCAGAGAAGGAAAGAAGGAATCTCCTGTGATGACATGGCAGGCGAGCCACGATATTCTGGCTCAGTGTGATGAGCTTCGCAGACAGTGGGGACTTGTTTATCCGCAGGAGACAGAGCAGAACGGAAATTGAACGCAGATAAGCATTCCCCCGCTTCAAGTGCGCGGAGCACTAAGCGGCGGGTAAGGGGAATACGACCTGTCAGAAAAGAAGTATCCGCCGTGGTTCGGGCGGAAGGCTTTACAAGTGGAAAGTAACATGGTAGAATAAAACCGTTTTTACGGGAAAAGTAAATCACGCACTCCTTATAAAAGCGGGGCTTCTCGACTGAGTTCATGTCGAACGTACGTGAGACTTGGTGCGCGCTGCTCTTTTACAGATTGTTGTAAAATTATAATAGAAAGCGAAGGAACGAAAATGAAAATCATTACTCCGAAGAATTTATCAGGTTTTATGGAACTGCCGCCGAAGGAGCAGGTTCTTTTTGAAAAAATCAGGCAGAAGCTGGAAGAGACATACCGTCTGTTTGGTTTTTATCCGATCGATACCCCTGTTCTGGAGCGAAGCGAAATCCTGCTGGCCAAAACCGGAGGAGATACCGGAAAGCAGATTTACCGTTTCAGCAAGGGTGATACAGATATGGCGATGCGCTTTGACCTGACGGTTCCGCTTGCGAAATATGTAGCAAAGAATTATTCTGAACTGACCTTTCCGTTTAAACGCTATCAGATCGGAAAGGTATATCGTGGCGAGCGTGCGCAGCAGGGAAGATTCCGTGAATTTTATCAGGCGGATATTGATATCATCGGAGATGGTGATCTGAGTGTGGTCAACGATGCGGAAGTGCCGAGTATTATGTATCAGGTATTTACCGGTCTTGGACTGCAGGATTTTACGATCCGTCTGAACAACCGCAAGGTATTGAATGGACTGTTTGAGATGTTTGGATTAAGCGAAAGTGCAACAGACGTCATGCGCGTAATCGATAAGCTGGATAAAATCGGTGAGGAGAGCGTAAAGGCAGAGCTGGAAGAAATGAACATTTCGGCAGATGTAACAGATGAGCTGCTTGGGCTTCTTACCTTCCAGGGTTCCAATGCAGAGATTATCGAAAAGCTGAAAGCATTTGCGGGACGCAGTGAAATGTTGGATCTTGGTGTGCAGGAACTCTCAGAAGTCGTTTATTACATGGACAAGTTCGGCGTTCCGCAGGAAAATTATCGCGTGGATCTTACCATCGCAAGAGGGCTGGATTATTACACGGGAACGGTATATGAGACAACGTTTAATCGCCATCCGGAGATCGGAAGCATCTGCAGCGGTGGACGCTACGACAATCTGGCAGAGTTTTTTACAAAGAAAAAGCTTCCCGGTGTCGGCATGTCGATCGGTCTGACGAGACTGTTTTATATTTTAAATGAGTTTGATTATCTGAACCGTACGCTTGCAACTTCTGCGGATGTACTGGTCATTCCGATGACCGAGGATATGGCATCGGCGGTAGAGATTTCTGCAAAGCTGCGTGAAAAGGGCATCAGTACGCAGATTTATTTTGAAAAGAAAAAATTCAAGCATAAAATCGCGTATGCAGACAAGCTTTCCATTCCGTATGCGATCTTTCTTGGTGAAGACGAACTGAAAGAAAATAAAGTGACGCTTAAGAAAATGTTCGCGGCAGAGGATGACGAAAACAAGCAGTGCACTGTGTCACTGGAAGAGGCAGAGGCTGTTATTGCAGATGGCCTGAAGGCATTACACCAGGGCGCGTGCATCCGGATTACTGATTAAAACGGACATTTTGAAGCGGTTTGGCAAAGAATGGCTTGACAAGCACATAGGATTGGTAGTACTTTTGTAGCGATGCGAACTGTTCCGGGTCATGGAAAGCAGCAGAAGCAGCGAATGATTTTGAACAGAAAAAATATATACAGCACAGGAACGAAGCCGTGCAAAAAGAGGCGGCAGAGTTTCGGGATAATGTGAGGGATAAGATCATGCAGGAAATGAAGCCGATTAAAGAAGGTAAGGTACGCGAGATTTATGACAACAAAGACAGTCTGATTATGGTAGCAACAGACCGTATCAGCTGCTTTGACGTAATTCTGAACAATGTAGTATCCAAAAAGGGAACGGTTCTGACACAGATGTCAAAATTCTGGTTTAATCTGACGAAGGATATTCTTCCGAATCATATGATCTCTACAGATGTAAAGGACATGCCGGAATTTTTCCAGCAGGAGAAATTTGATGGAAACAGCATGATGTGCCGGAAACTGAATATGATTCCGGTAGAATGCATCGTAAGAGGTTATATTACAGGAAGTGGCTGGGCAAGCTATCAGAAGACCGGAGAAGTCTGCGGTATTCGCCTTCCGGAGGGCTTACAGGAGTCCGATAAGCTCCCGGAGCCGATCTACACACCGTCGACTAAGGCTGAGATCGGCGATCATGATGAGAATATTTCCTTTGAGCAGAGTATTGACCATCTGGAAAAATATTATCCGGGCAAGGGCAAGGAATATGCAGAGAAGATCCGCGATTATACAATTGCATTGTATAAAAAATGTGCAGAGTATGCAGCATCCCGCGGCATTATCATTGCAGATACGAAGTTTGAATTCGGCCTGGACGAAGATGGAAATATTGTGATCGGTGATGAGATGCTCACACCGGACAGCTCCCGTTTCTGGCCGGCAGAGGGATATGAGCCGGGTCATGGACAGCCGTCCTTCGACAAGCAGTTTGCACGTGACTGGCTGAAAGCAAATCCGGACAATGACTGGACACTTCCGCAGGAGATCGTAGATAAGACAATCGGCAAATATCTGCAGGCATATGAGATGCTGACCGGAGAAAAGCTGGCGTAAGGTTTCTGGTAAAGCTGTGAATAAGATTACGGCTGAAAGATCATGATGTTAAGGTCAAAAGGTGCCTTACGGATTGTTCCGTACTTCGTACTCCCACAATCCTGCCCGGTATTCGCATATCGTGAAGCTTACGCTCCACTTTTATGCTCATATCGGGGTGGGTCATTAAGCCATAAAACCACTCCTGTGCAAGCACGTCGTGGTTTCAGGCTTTTGACCCTGGCATCATATCATGTGAAAAATAAAATTCCCGCAGCAGATGAATGTGAAAATACATTCTGCTGTGGGAATTTTTATGTTTTAAACTGAGGCAGCGAAGCAGATTGCGAATATCCGCTTTGACATCGAAGCAGCGAAGCGGATTTTAAATATCCTCTTTGACATCATGCTCCGATTGCATTTCCGGTATACAGCTGGTAATACCGGCCGCGTTCGGCAATCAGCTGATCATGGGTTCCTCGTTCAATAATGCGTCCCTGTTCCAGTACCATAATGCAGTCAGAATTGCGGACAGTGGAAAGACGATGTGCGATGACAAAGGTAGTTCTGCCCTTCATCAGGCGATCCATGCCCTCCTGAACAATGCGTTCTGTTCTGGTATCGATGGAACTGGTCGCTTCATCAAGGATCAGCACCGGAGGGTCGGCGATTGCAGCGCGGGCAATTGCGAGCAGCTGCCGCTGTCCCTGGCTGAGATTTGCACCGTCTCCGGTAAGCATCGTATCATAGCCGTTGGGAAGCCGTCGGATAAAGCCGTCTGCGTTTGCAAGCTTTGCAGCAGCAACAACCTCTTCATCGGTGGCATCGAGCTTGCCAAAACGGATATTTTCGCTGACCGTTCCTGTAAAGAGGTGGGTATCCTGCAGTACAATACCAAGGGAGCGACGAAGATCAGCCTTTCGAATTTTGTTGATATTGATGCCGTCATATCGGATCTTACCGTCCTGTATATCGTAGAAACGGTTGATCAGATTTGTGATCGTCGTCTTTCCGGCGCCGGTAGAACCGACAAACGCGATCTTCTGCCCGGGCTTTGCAAAAAGCCTGACATCGTGAAGTACAATCTTATCATCTGTATAGCCAAAGCTGACATCGTCAAATACAACATCACCGCGCAGTTCCTTATAATCAACGGAACCGTCTGCCTGATGGGTATGCTTCCAGGCCCAGCGTCCGGTCCGGCCGGGACTTTCTGTAAGTGTTCCGTTTTCTTCTTTGGCATTGACGAGGCGGACATATCCGTTGTCTGTTTCTGCCGGTTCATCCATGAGCTTGAAGATACGTTCTGCACCGGCAAGAGCCATGACAATGGCATTGAACTGCTGGCTGACCTGATTGATCGGCATATTGAAGCTTTTATTAAAGGTAAGAAAACTTGCAAGCCCACCGAGCGTGAAACCGCCGAAACCGTTTAATGCGATGATTCCGCCAACGATCGCGCAGACAACATAACTGATATTGCCAAGCTGTGCATTGATCGGACCAAGGATATTGGCAAAAGTATTTGCCTGATCAGCGCTGTGGAACAGGGTATCATTGAGCCGGTGGAATTCTTTTTTGCTCTCTTCTTCGTGACAGAAGACTTTTACTACCTTCTGACCGTTCATCATTTCCTCAATATAGCCGTTGACCGTTCCGAGGTTTCGCTGCTGTTCAAGAAAGTATTTTCCACTCAGACCGGCAGCCTTTTTTGTGCATACAAGCATCAGACTGACCATAATAAGCGTAACCAGTGTCAGTGGTACGTTCAGAATAAGCATGCTCACAAAGACACTGACGATGGTAAAAGAGCTGTTGATGATCTGCGGAATACTCTGACTGATCATCTGGCGGAGCGTATCGATATCATTGGTATAGACGGACATAATATCGCCATGTGCGTGTGTATCAAAATAGCGGATCGGCAAAAGCTCCATGTGCGTAAACAGATCATTGCGCAGGTTGCGCAGAGTGCCCTGGGTAACAGATACCATAATACGGTTGTAAGCGTATGTGGAAATAACTCCGATGGCATAAAAGACAGCTACCCGCGCGATCGCTTTTGCAAGAGGTGTAAAATCCGGCTGCTCAGTCAGCAAAAACGGAGTGATATAATCATCAATCAGGTTTTTGGTAAACATGGTACCCTGGACATTGGCAAGGACACCTGCAAGAATCAGTACAAGTACGGTGATGCAGTGAAGCTTATAGTCGCGAAATATGTAGCTCATCAGGCGCATCAGAAGCTTTCCAGGGTGCTCTACCTGTGGCTTTTGTCCTCTTGGGACACGGTTTCCTGGTCCTGGCATACTTATCCCTCCTTCTTTTCGTCGAAATCGCCGCCGCCCTTTGTCTGAGATTCGTAGACTTCGCGGTAAATGGTATTATTGGCAAGCAATTCTTGGTGCGTGCCGAATCCATTGATGCAGCCCTCTTCAAGAACAAGGATGCGATCAGCATCCTGCACACTGGAGATACGCTGGGAGATGATCAGCTTTGTGGTATTTGGGATTTCCTCGCGGAATGCCCGGCGGATTTTGGCGTCGGTAGCAGTATCCACTGCACTTGTGCTGTCATCGAGAATCAGGATTTTCGGTTTTTTCAGAAGTGCGCGTGCAATACACAGACGCTGCTTCTGTCCTCCGGAAACGTTATTTCCACCCTGTTCAATGTGTGTGTGATAGCCCTGCGGGAATGTCTGGATAAATTCATCAGCGCAGGCCAGTTTGCAGGCCTCGCGGCATTCTTCGTCCGATGCCTGAAGATTTCCCCAGCGCAGGTTGTCATAAATTGATCCGGAGAAAAGTACGTTGTTCTGCAGCACGACAGAGACCTGGTTGCGCAGTGCTTCCATATCATATTCTTTTACATTATGACCGCCAACGAGCACTTCACCGGAAGAGACGTCATAAAGACGGCTGATCAGGGATACAAGGCTTGATTTTGCACTTCCGGTTGCACCGATAATGCCAATGGTTTCACCGGAGCGGATATCAAGACAAATATCGTTTAGTACCGGCTTTTGGCTTTCCTTTTTATAGGAAAAGGATACATGCTGGAAAGAAATGGATCCGTCGGCAACTTCCGTGATTGGATGTTCCGGGTTAATAAGATCACTTTTTTCGTTTAACACTTCACAGATACGCTCTGCACTTGCGGTACTCATGGAGAGCATCACAAAAACCATGGAGAGCATCATCAGGCTCATCAGGATATTCATACAGTAAGTCAGAAGACTCATCAGTTCGCCGGTAGTCAGCGAATTGCTGACGATCATTTTTGCACCAATCCAGCTGATCAGAATGATGCAGGTATAGACAGTAAACTGCATCAGCGGTGCATTGAAAATAACGTTGTATTCTGCTTTGACAAAAATACGATAGATATTTTCACTGGCCTTTTTGAATTTGGATGTTTCATGTTCCTCGCGGACGTACGCTTTTACAACGCGAATGGCAGAAACATTTTCCTGGACGGAAGCGTTTAGCTCGTCATATTTCGGAAAAGCCATTCGGAAATAGCGGGTAGCATGGCGAATGATAAAAAACAGAATCACTCCAAGAAAGAGGACGGCAATAAGATAGATGCTTGCGAGCCGTGCATTGATAGTAAAAGCCATAACAAGCGCACAGACCATACTGGCCGGAGCGCGCATCATCATTCGAAGCATCATCTGATAGGCATTCTGGATATTGGTGACATCAGTAGTCAGACGTGTGACAAGACCTGCTGTGCTGAATTTATCAATATTCGCAAAGGAAAAGGTCTGAATGTGATCAAACATACTTTTACGCAGATTTCTGGCCAGTCCTGCGGAGGCTTTTGCACCGTAACGTCCGCCGGCCATACCTGCAAATAATCCAATGGCGGCCGCAGCGATCATAAAACCGCCGATGCGGTAAATGTGTCCGAGATCACCGGTATTCACGCCTTTGTCGATGATAGAAGCCATCAAATAGGGGATCATGGTCTCCATCAATACTTCAAGCAGCATAAAGATCGGTGTGGCGATGGAAGCTCGTTTGTACTCCCGAACTTCTTTTAACAGTGTCTGAAACAATTGATTTCCTCCCTTCTTTTGCACAGATCCTTCGGGCAGAATCAGAAAGAACAGTCAGGCAGAGAAGCCACCTGTGAATAATTCTGCGTTCCTTCAGCAATAATAAAACAGTCTTATACACCAAGGTGAGAAGACTGTTTTTTTTAAAAGGATCCGTCAGATCCGAATATATTTAGTGTAGAACAAATAAAAAAATGCGTCAAGAAAAAAACTGTGTAAAATTTGTTAAAAGTGAAATGGACGGCTATTCGGAAAGCGAAAGCTGGGACTGTGTAAATTCATACAGCGCGCGGTAATCTTCTTCACTGTAGTGAATTCCGTCAATTGTCTCTATGCCATTTTGAATCATCCATGTATAGCTGTCCAGGTATGTGTCGGGAGAGAGTTCTTTTAGATGTGTATTGAAATCCGAAATCTCTTCATTGGTAATTGCACTGCAGCGTTTCGGATCGATTGGATTGACCGAAAGAAAATAAAAGTGAGTGTCCGGATACTCTGCAAACAGTGAGCGATACAAGGCAAGGTAGAGGTCAAGGTTTTCGTAATCATTGACACCGAGATTGAAAATGACCGATGCATCGGGATGCTGGCCGATCGCTTTTTTCATAAGAGGGAGACCTTCGGCAGAAAACCAGTAGTAGCCCTCGCCGGAGGCGCCGATATAACAGTCTTCATTTTTCATGGCGCGTTGCATACCGACTGTACGGGAATCACCGACCCAGATCAGAAAAGGAGAGTCGGAAGTTTCCTGCGCAGTTGAAGCAGTGAACGGCTCCTCAGTCTGCTGCATGCTTTGTTTTAGAGTTTCTATGACGGCGTCTGCTTCTGACTGTGTTTTTTGGGTCTGTACAAACAGCTCATCGGACGGATCGCTTGTTTTCAGATAAAGAGCAAGAGAACAAAGGATGACCAGACCGATCACGGTAAGGGACAGACAGAACAAAGTCTGTTTCTTCATATTAAATGGAGTTCCTTTCTTGTTAAATGGAGTTCCTTTCCTGGAAAGAAATATATGGGTTGAATAGATTCTACTATAACACAGCTAAAAGAAATGTCAAATCAGGGAATTTATAAAAAAATTAAAATAGCTATTGACAAACAAAGGGCGAGGTATTATATTAACTGCATAAGGTGTTAGCACTCAAGTGAATAGAGTGCTAACAGAACAAAAGAAAAACAATCGAATTCTTTTGTATCCTTATAAAATAGAATAGGAGGAGTTCAGATGAAGCTCGATGATAGAAAATGGGAAATTTTAAAAGCTATCGTCAAAACTTACCTGGAAACAGGAGAGCCGGTTGGTTCACGTACGATTTCAAAATACGCTGACCTGAATCTGAGTTCCGCTACGATACGAAATGAGATGTCAGATCTGGAGGACATGGGTTATATCCTTCAGCCTCATACTTCAGCAGGACGAATTCCTTCCGATGCAGGTTATCGCTTATATGTGGACCGCATGATGGAGGAAAAGGACCGAGAAGTTACAGAAATGAAGGAGCTGGTGCTTCAGAGGCAGGATAAGATGGAGCTTCTGCTTAAGCAGATGGTAAAGGTTCTGGCCGCGAATACGAATTATGCGGCGATGATTTCAGGACCGAAGTATCATCGGACAAAGCTGAAGTTCATTCAGCTGTCAGTCGTCAATGAGAGCCAGCTGCTTGCAACGATTGTTGCAGAGGGAAATGTTGTCAAGAACAGGCTTCTCGATATCGAGCACGGACTTGATCAGAAGACAGTACTTGAAATGAATATTCTGCTGAACAGCGCATTGAATGGTCTGACAATCGAAGAAATTAATCTTGGAACGATTGCAAAGCTGAAAGGACAGGCCGGAGTACACAGTGAACTGGTAAACCGGGTTCTTGATACGGTGGCGGAAGCCATTCAGACTTCGGATGATGATCTCGAGATCTATACCAGCGGAGCAACGAATATTTTCAAGTATCCGGAACTCAGCACAAGTGAAAAGGCAAGTCACCTGATCAGTGCATTTGAAGATAAAAAAGAGCTGGCAGATATCATCAGTCAGGATTCAAATGACGAAACCGGAATTCAGGTGTATATTGGAGAAGAATCTCCGGTAGCGACGATGCAGGATTGCAGCGTAGTGACAGCGACATATGAGCTGGGAGATGGTATGTATGGCAAAATCGGTGTCATTGGACCAAAGCGAATGGACTATGAAAAAGTAGTCGGTACGATGAAAACGCTGATGGCACAGTTAGATGAGATATTTAAAAAGAAGGAGCAGTGATCCGGAAGGAATGCTGCAAAGGAAAGGTGGAAAGTCCAGTGGAGGAGAACAGAAACGAAGAGCTTTCGAAGGAAGCTGCAGAGACAGAGACCACGGAAACGGGGCATCCGGAAACAGCTGCCGGAGAAACAGAGCAGACAGCGGCGGAAGGTACACAGGAAGCTGTGACAGAGCCGGAAGAAAAAGAGAGTGCATCTTCTGAAGAAGAGGACACAAAAAAGAAAGGTCTCTTCGGAAAGAAAAAGAAAGATAAAAAAGATACACAGATTGAAGAACTTACAGACCGGGTACAGCGCCAGATGGCGGAATTTGATAATTTCCGCAAACGCACCGAAAAGGAAAAGGCTGTGATGTTCGAGGTTGGAGCAAAAAGTGTAATTGAAAAGCTTCTGCCGACGGTAGATAATTTTGAACGCGGATTTGCCAGTGTGACAGATGAGCAGAAGAAAGATCCGTTCGTACAGGGAATGGAGAAGGTTTACCGCCAGCTGATGACCTCGCTTGAAAGCATTGGCGTAAAGCAGATCGAGGCAGTCGGCCAGGAATTCAATCCGGATTACCATAATGCAGTTATGCATGTGGAGGATGAAGAGGCCGGCGAAAATGTGATCGTGGAGGAGTTCCAGAAAGGATATCTCTACCGCGATACGGTCGTAAGACATAGTATGGTAAAAGTAGCAAATTAAGATACAGACAGCATTTAATCAGGAGGAATTGATTATGAGCAAGATTATTGGTATTGACCTTGGTACAACAAACAGCTGCGTAGCAGTTATGGAAGGCGGTAAAGCAACCGTTGTTACAAATACAGAAGGATCCAGAACAACACCGTCTGTAGTCGCATTTACAAAGAGCGGCGAGAGACTGGTCGGTGAGCCGGCAAAGCGTCAGGCAGTTACAAATGCAGACCGTACGGTCTCTTCTATTAAGAGACATATGGGCAGTGATTACAGAGTGGAGATTGATGGAAAGAAATATTCTCCGCAGGAGATTTCCGCAATGATCCTTCAGAAATTGAAAGCAGATGCTGAAAATTATCTTGGTGAAAAGGTTACAGAGGCAGTTATTACAGTACCGGCATACTTCAACGATGCACAGCGTCAGGCAACAAAGGATGCAGGTAAGATTGCGGGTCTTGATGTAAAACGTATCATCAACGAGCCGACAGCAGCAGCACTTGCATATGGCCTTGACAATGATAAAGAGCAGAAGATCATGGTATATGACCTTGGTGGTGGTACATTTGATGTATCTATTATCGAGATCGGTGACGGAGTCATTGAGGTACTGGCAACAAACGGCGACAACAAGCTGGGCGGTGATGACTTTGATAAGAAAGTTACCGATTACATGATTGCTGATTTCAAGACAAAAGAAGGCATTGATCTTTCAAACGATAAAATGGCACTGCAGAGATTAAGAGAAGCTGCAGAGAAAGCAAAGAAAGAGCTGTCCTCTTCTACAACGACTAATATCAACCTGCCGTTTATTACAGCAAATGAGACTGGTCCGAAACATTTTGAGATGGATCTGACAAGAGCAAAATTTGATGAGCTGACTCATGACCTGGTAGAGAGAACTGTTATTCCGGTACAGAATGCACTGAAGGATGCAGGCCTTACTGCAGCAGATCTGTCCAAGGTACTTTTGGTTGGTGGTTCAACACGTATGCTGTCAGTACAGGAAAAGGTTAAACAGCTGACTGGTCACGAGCCGAGCAAGACCCTGAACCCGGATGAGTGTGTAGCACTTGGTGCTTCTATTCAGGGTGGTAAGCTTGCCGGAGATGCTGGCGCAGGCGATATCCTTCTTCTGGATGTTACCCCGCTGTCACTTTCTATCGAGACTCTTGGCGGTGTAGCGACAAAGCTGATCGAAAGAAATACAACGATCCCGACAAAGAAGAGTCAGGTATTCTCTACTGCAGCAGATAATCAGACAGCAGTAGATATCCACGTAGTACAGGGTGAGAGACAGTTTGCAAAGGATAACAAATCCCTTGGACAGTTCCGTCTGGATGGTATCCCGCCAGCAAGAAGAGGTGTTCCGCAGATCGAAGTTACCTTTGATATTGATGCAAACGGTATTGTAAATGTATCTGCAAAGGATCTTGGCACAGGTAAGGAACAGCATATCACGATTACTTCCGGATCCAACATGTCTGATTCCGAGATCGATAAAGCAGTCAAGGAAGCTGCTGAGTACGAGGCACAGGATAAGAAGAAGAAGGAAGCAATCGATACGAGAAACGACGCAGACGCAATGGTATTCCAGACCGAGAAGGCTATGGAAGAGGTTGGCGACAAGATTGACGCTGCAGACAAGGGTGCGGTAGAGGCTGATCTGAAAGAGCTGAAAGAGCTGATCGAGAAGACAAATCCGGAAGATATGACGGATGCACAGATCGACGAACTGAAGGCTGGCAAAGAGAAGCTGATGAACAGTGCACAGAAGCTGTTTGCAAAGGTGTATGAGAATGCACAGGGCGCAGCCGGAGCAGCAGGCGCAGGTCCGGATATGGGCGGTGCACAGGCAGGCGGTGCACAGACAGGCAGCGCTCCACAGGATGACGATGTAGTAGATGGCGACTACAGAGAAGTCTAAGCATTTTTGTGCAGGTTTCAACTGCAAGCTGTGCAGCAGATGAAAATGTATGGCAGGTGACAGATAAAATAAGAAATACCCCTGCAGGCGGTGCCTGCAGGGGCATTGTCAGGTAAGGTGGAAGAATTATGGCAGAGAATAAAAGGGATTACTACGAGGTTCTGGGTGTGGATAAAAATGCAGACGATGCAGCGCTGAAAAAAGCGTACCGTGCCCTGGCGAAGAAGTATCATCCGGATATGAATCCAGGCGATAAAGAAGCAGAACAGAAATTCAAAGAGGCATCAGAAGCCTATGCAATCCTGAGTGATCCGGAGAAACGCAGGCAGTATGATCAGTTTGGACATGCGGCATTTGAACAAGGTGGCGCAGGTGCAGGCGGTTTCGGTGGCTTTGACGGATTCAATTTCAACGGCGGTGATATGGGCGATATTTTCGGCGATATCTTTGGCGATCTGTTTGGCGGCGGAAGAAGACGCGGTGCATCCAGAGGACCGATGCAGGGAGCAAATCTGCGTACAAGCGTCCGCATTACGTTTGAGGAAGCTATTTCCGGATGTGAAAAGGAAATTGAGCTTAATCAGAAGGATGAGTGCGAGACGTGTCATGGTACTGGGGCAAAGCCTGGAACCAGCCCGGAGACGTGTCCGAAATGCGGCGGCAAGGGTCAGGTAGTATTTACCCAGCAGTCTCTGTTTGGTACGGTTCAGAATGTTCAGACATGTCCGGATTGCGGTGGAAGCGGAAAAATCATTAAGGAAAAATGCAGTGCATGCCGCGGTACCGGTTATACATCAAGTCGGAAGAAGCTGAAAGTGACGATTCCGGCCGGTATTGATAATGGTCAGAGCATTCGGATCCGTGAAAAAGGAGAACCTGGCACGAACGGCGGACCGCGCGGAGATCTTCTTGTCGAGGTAATTGTGGGCAGACATCCGATTTTCCAGCGACAGGATATGGATATTTATTCTACGGTACCAATGTCTTATGCGCAGGCTGCACTTGGAGGAGACATCAAGATTAACACAGTAGATGGTGATATTATTTATACAGTAAAGCCGGGAACGCAGACAGATACAAAGGTTCGGTTCAAGGGGAAAGGCGTTCCGTCCCTGCGTAATAAAAATATCCGTGGCGATCATTATGTTACGCTGGTGGTTCAGGTTCCGACTAAGCTAAACGATGCGGCAAAGCAGGCACTGAAGGAATTTGACATGGAGACAGGAAACAGCCTTGGAAGAAGTGAAGAAAAGAAAACGGATAAATCAGAAAAAGGCAAGAAAAAGAAAATTTTTCGATAAGATAAAAGAGAGCCTGGAGGATTGAGGCATACAGGCAGAAGCAGAAAATACAGAGAACAGACGGAGGATATATGCGCTGGAATAAATTTACGCTGAAGACACTTACTGAGGCAGAGGATATTGTGATTTCCACTCTGGCGGATGCCGGGGTAGAAGGCGTTGAGATCGAAGACAAGGTACCGCTTTCCGAATCGGATAAGCAGCAGATGTTCGTCGATATCCTGCCGGATGGACCGGAGGACGATGGAATTGCATATCTGAGCTTTTACCTGGAGGAGGATGCGGACAAAGAGGCGATTTTGGCCCGTGTAAATGAGGGACTGGAAGAGCTCCGCAGCTTTATGGATATCGGCGAAGGCACGATTGAGGAAGGTCAGACGGAAGATAAAGACTGGATCAATAACTGGAAGCAGTATTTTCATCAGTTTTATGTAGACGATATTCTGATCATTCCCTCCTGGGAAGAGGTACAGCCCGAGGATGCGGACAAGATGATTATCCATATTGACCCGGGTACAGCATTTGGTACCGGAATGCATGAAACAACGCAGCTGTGCATGCGTCAGCTGAAAAAGTATGTGACACAGGAGACAGAGCTTCTTGATGTTGGTACCGGAAGCGGAATCCTTTCTATTGTGGCGCTGAAGCTTGGCGCAAAGCATGCAGTCGGAACCGATCTTGATCCGTGTGCAATTACTGCAACAAAGGAAAATCTGGAAGCCAATGACATTTCTGACAGCAGTATGGATGTCATGATTGGAAATATTATAGATGATAAGGCGGTACAGGATGCAGTCGGATATGAGAAATATGATATTGTAACAGCGAATATTCTTGCTGATGTACTGGTTCCGCTGACACCGGTTATTATTCACCAGATGAAAAAGGGCGGCATTTATATTACGTCCGGTATTATTGATGAGAAGGAAGAAACCGTTGTCGAGGCGGTAAAGGCAGCAGGGCTGGAAGTGCTGGAAGTAACCCGCCAAAACGACTGGGTATCCGTTACGGCAAGAAAGAATTGATTGCGGAGGAAGCATGTACCATTTTTTTGTTGAGCCGGATCAGATCGGCGAAAAGGAGATCTGGATTGAAGGCAGTGATGTGAATCATATCAAAAATGTACTCCGTATGGAACCCGGAGAAAAGATCACGGTAAGCAGTGGCGAGGATGGAAAAGAATATTTCTGCAGAATCCGTGAACTGCTCGAAGACCAGATCCTTGCAGAAATTCTGGAAATAAAGGAAGCGTCTTCAGAACTTCCGTCCAAAATTGCGCTGTTTCAGGGGCTTCCAAAGAGCGATAAGATGGAGCTGATCATCCAGAAGGCAGTGGAGCTGGGGGCATATGAGATCGTTCCGATGGCGACAAGACGGGCAGTGGTAAAGCTGGATCAGAAAAAGGCAGAGAATAAATGTAAACGATGGAATGCGATTTCCGAAAGTGCTGCGAAGCAGTCGAAACGAACGGTAATCCCGAACGTAGCAGGCGTTCTCTCCTTTCATGAGGCGGTTGATTATGCTGTAAAAACGTATGATCTGTGTGTGATTCCGTATGAGCTTTCCAAGGGGATGGAGCAGACGAGAAAGCTTCTTTTTGGAGTACGGCCAGGAGAGTCCGTGGCGGTACTGATTGGTCCGGAAGGTGGTTTTGAAGAATCAGAAATTGCATATGCACAGGAAAAGGGAATAATTCCGATTACACTTGGGCATCGGATCCTGCGGACAGAGACAGCCGGTCTGGCCGTACTTTCTGCTTTGATGCTTCATCTTGACTATAGCAATCCTCTAAAATAATGCATCTTAATCCAGCCCATCAGAGTGTGAAATCCTGCGTCAGATATCTTTGC
>CAKRPI010000049.1 GCA_934376945.1 uncultured Lachnospiraceae bacterium
GATATTTATAACTCAAATCTGCTTTTTCTTCTACTTCGGACTGTTTCAGTCCCAGTTCTTTTCGCCGTCGGGCAATACCGGCGTATGGGTCGCTGATAATACGGTGCGCGTGTTTAAGTATAGCCGTTTATGTATGATTTGCAGCAATGCTGTCACTTCCGAAGTAAGAAAAATTACATTCTGATGTGTTATCTGCATTGCATCTTTTGCTGAAATTTGCTATTATATTTGTATAAAAATGGTCATTTTGTCCCAGTCGTGAAGCTGCCCGTTTTATTGGAAACAGGGACAATGACGAGAGCAAAGGAGGGAATGTAAGATGAGAGCTGGAAAAAAACGATGGGTACTACAATTTTTCATGGTATGCTGCCTGCTTGGCATTTTTCTGCTGCCGGTGCAGGCTGCCGGGAAGAGCTCCGAAAGTGAGAAGAAGGACAATGAAGTGACTTCGATCACAATGGAAAAAACAAAGTCACTCAGAGTAAATCAGACGGTCACACTGCGGACAACGGTGCTGCCTACGGCGGCCGCAGCCAGGGAAAAGCTGTCCTGGAGCAGTTCAAATGAAGCAGTTGCTTCCGTCCGAAACGGAAGGGTGACCGGATGTTCTGCCGGAGAAGCAATGATCACAGTGCGCAGTGCAAGTGGAAAGCAGGCATTCTGCAAAGTGACAGTCGGAATCACAAAGACTACAGATTTTGAATCATTTGCCAAAGCAACGTCTGCGCTGGTAAAGGCAAATCAAACGGATAAGAATCTAAATGCAGCTGCCGGAAACCGTTTTTTTGCAAAGCGTCTGATTGTCAAAACGAACGGAAGAGCGCTGGATGTTTCAAAGCTTAAGGCATCTGCGGTTGTAAAAGGACCTAACGGGCTGTACATCGTACAGTTTTCAACTGTTCCGGCAACGGAAAGCGCGATGAAAACGATCAGTCAGTGGTCTGGAATTGAGTTCGTGGAGCCGGATCGTCTGGTGCAGGCAGACGGAGCAAAAAGTCAGGGATCAGAGCTGCGGAATCCGGGTGATCGTCTTATACTGAACGGACCGGGAACGGTGGAGGATACTTCCGATAAAACCGGGAGTGCCGGCTTTGAGCCGAATATCACAGATGTGTCTTATAGTACGGCGTTGGATGCAGCTGGGCTTGGGACGGCAAGCTTTAATTCCTGGGGTGTAAAAAGGATCGGAGCGGACGCATATGCCAAGAGAATAGCAGAACGGACTTCCGCATCCATCAAGGTAGCAGTCGTAGACAGTGGTGTGGATCATACACATCCGTTCCTGAAATCCAGGGTTACATCGGATGGTTATGATTTTGTGGATAATGACAGTAATGCATATGATTTGTTCGGGCATGGAACGCATGTAGCCGGAACGATCGTGGATTGTACGCCGGGCCTGAATGTAAAGATTCTTCCGGTACGTGTGCTGGATTCAGATGGAACCGGCTGGAACTCTGTGATCAGCTGCGGAATTTACTATGCGGTGGAGCGCGGAGCCAAGGTCATCAATATGAGCATTAATGGCGATTGCAGCGAAGACGAAGAAGGTGCAATTGACTATGCGGTGCAAAAGGGCGTTACGGTAGTCGTAAGTGCCGGGAACAAAAACCACGATGTGGTAAGGAATAATAACTGCCCTGCACATAAGAAAAATGTTATCTGTGTCGGTGCAATTGATTCCGGTAATGTAAAGGCTGACTTTTCAAATTATGGCAGTACGCTGGATGTTGTGGCACCTGGCGTCGGAATTTACAGCTGTGTTCCGGGTGGCTATTATGAGAGCTGGGACGGAACCTCAATGGCAACACCGCATGTGGCGGCTTTAGCGGCGATGATCAAGCTGTTAAATCCATCGATGAGTCCGGCTCAGATTGAGAATGCAATTAAAAACCGCTGCAAAGATCTGGGAAGTGCAGGCTGGGATAAATACTATGGATATGGAATTCCAAACTTTACTACCAGCAAAACCATTGCGGTTACAAAGGTGACGCTGAACAAGACAGCAGTTTCTGTTGAGGTGGGCGGAAAATACACCTTAAAAGCAACGGTTTCGCCGACAAATGCCACAAATAAAAAAATTACCTGGAGCAGCAGCAATACGGGTGTCGCAACGGTAAGCGGAGGTGTCGTGACTACTAAAAAGGTGGGAACGGCAGTAATTACAGCGAAAGCTTCAAATGGGAAAAAAGCAACGTGCAAGGTCACGGTTACTACAGTGGCAAAGCCTGCAGTACCGACATTTACGTATGGCTTTATGAATGAAGACGGAAAGATTGACCTTGGCTGGACAGCTATTAATGGTGCTGCCGGCTACCGGATTACAATCTATAATTTCGCGACAGGCACAACCGGAGTAAGGCATATAACCTCAAGGACCAAGACAGACTGGAGTGCATCGCTTAACCGCAATGTGCTGTATCGGCTTTCGGTGTGTGCGTATAAGCTGCAGAACGGTACAAAGATTTACGGCGATGCGAGATTCGTCCATGCTTCTGCACCGAGACTGATCCAGAGTGTAAATGTGACCAGTACGGCACGTACCTTGAAGTGGACAAAGCTGACAGGAATCAGCGGATACTATGTATATCGTTCAAATAGCAGCAATTCCGGTTACAAGATGATCAAGAAGCTTCCGGCGACCGCAACTTCCGTACGGATTACGGGACTTGGCTCCGGAACTACGTACATTCGTGTAATTCCATATAAAATTGTAAATGGAAAAGACTGGATGCTTCCGTATAAAACGACAGTAATTAAATAAAGCGGATCAGACAGAAAAGGCCCTTTGGATAACGAAGGGCCTTTTCGAGTATATTTTGCCTTTATTTTGGAATATGTATTGTTCATTTCAATTATATTTGCTACAATAAACAAAAGGAGCAATATATAAAGGAGGAATAGGTATGAAGGCAATAAGAAAAGCAGCAGGATATCTTTTGGTCCTGTGCTGTATGCTGATGCTTTGTGCGGTACCGGTGCAGGCGGCGGCCCCCGGTAAAACCAAAATCACAAAGATCAGTGTCAAAAGCACATCCGCACTGGAAGTAGTCTGGCAGAAAGTAAGCGGGGCATCCGGTTATGAGGTATATCGGAAGACCGGAGCCGGAACTTTCCAGAAAGCGGCGTCTGTATCAGGGGCAGGTTACTGCGCGTATACGGATAAGAAGCTGAAGGCGGATACGCTTTATACGTATCAGGTAAGAGCGTATCGCAGCGAGAACGGGAAGAAGCAGTACAGTGAATTTTCTTCTGCGAAGAGTGCAAGGACTGCAGCAGAGGTCACATCGATTGCACTGGAAAAGGCAAAAACGATCAGAACCAATCAGACCGTAAAGCTGCGGATGACTGTATACCCGGCAAATGCGTCCAGTGCCCGGCTTACGTGGAGCAGCTCCAATCCGTCTGTTGCATCTGTTTCCGGTGGAAAGGTGACAGGACTGTCGGCAGGCGATGCGGTTATTACCGTGCGTTCTTCTAATGGGAAAAAAGCGTTTTGTAAGGTCACGGTCGGAATCACAAAGACGACAACGTATGATGAGTTTGGCAAAGCAATCGCAGAGCTTTCAAAGGAAAGCCGAGGACAGGGCATCAGTGAGCAGGCTGCTGCCAGCAATAAATATTGCCTGAAGCGGCTGATCGTAAAAACAACAGGAGGAGTACCTGATTTTTCAAAGGTAAAGGCACGTGCAGTTGTAAAAGGACCGGAGAATACGTATGTTGTACAGTTCGGTTCTTCTGCTGCAACGGAATATGCACTGAAAACAATTGAAAAGTGGTCCGGTATCGTGTATGTGGAACCGGATCTGTATGAAAGCATTTCATCCGGAGAATCAGGAAATATTGAGTTTGATAGTTTCAATGATCCGGGAAGCCAGACATTTAGTGAGGGATGGCTTGAGCAGGAGGCTGCAGAGGAGGACGATGCATACGTCTATGCAGAACTCAGCTCGGCAGCTTCAGATGCAATGGACAGTGCTTTATCGAATATGGCACAGTCTCGTTCCTGGGGTGTAGCAAAAATCGGTGCAGCAGCGTATGCAAAGCGTGTGTCATCGAAGACCTCCGCAACGATCCGGGTGGCAGTCGTGGACAGCGGCGTGGATGCAACACATCCGTTTATCCGGTCGAGAGTTATTTCCGGAGGCTATGACTTTATCGACAATGACAGCTATCCGAATGATTATCATGGACACGGTACACACGTATCAGGTACCATCGTCGACTGTACGCCGGGACTGAATGTCAAAATTTTACCGGTTCGTGTACTTGACGAGGAAGGAAGGGGTTCCAGCTCAGCAGTTGCAAGTGGAATCCGCTATGCGGCGAACCACGGAGCCAAGGTTATTAATCTGAGCCTTTCAGGAGGACACAGTCATCTTAAGGATGATGCAATTAACTATGCAATCAGAAAAGGCGTTACAGTAGTCGTTGCTGCAGGAAATGAGTATACCAATATTCAAAATGCTTCCTATGGAGAACCGGGATGTCCGGCACATATGAAAAATGTCATCTGCGTCGGTGCGGTAGATTCCAGCAATAGAAGAGCAGACTTTTCCAATTACGGAAGTACACTTGATCTGGTTGCCCCGGGCGTTGGAATCTCAAGCAGTATACCGGGCGGCTATTATGATAGCTGGGACGGAACTTCCATGGCGACACCGCACGTTGCGGCGCTGGCAGCAATTATGAAGCTTGCAAATCCGTCCATGAGTCCTGCAAGGATTGAAGCGGCATTGAAAAATCACTGCAAAGACCTCGGAAGCCGTGGATGGGATCAGTATTATGGATATGGAATCCCGAACTTTGTATCTTCAAAGAGCATCGCAGTTACGAAGGTGACCTTGAGTAAAACAAGCGTTTCTATTCAGAGAGGTAAAAAATGTACACTGAAGGCCACAGTAGCTCCGTCGAATGCAACGAATAAAAAAATCACTTGGATCAGTAGTAATACGAGTGTAGCTACGGTGAGCGGCGGCGTTGTAACAGCCAAAAAGGCAGGAACGGCAACGATCACAGCGAAATCATCGAACGGAAAAAGGGCAACGTGCCGGATCAAGGTAGTAAACGCAGCTCCGACAAAGCTTCCTGCACCGGTTACAACCTTAAGAAGAATGGATCAGGATGGCTGGATCAATATTATGTGGAATCCGGTAAGTGGTGCCAGTGGTTATCGTGTGCAGATTCTTAATTATTCAACCGGAAAAACAGGAGTACAGTACCTGTCAGGCAGAACGAATACGGACTGGTATCGGTATCTGAGTCAGAATACAGCATACCGGATTGCAATCTGTGCATACAAGGTACAGTCCGGACAGCGTGTCTATGGCGCAACGAGACTGGTTTATACGGCGACAAAACCGAATATATGGGGAACAAACGGAACGCCATCGGCAATCACACTGAACTGGTCAAAGATCAAGGGTGCCAGTGGATACCGGTTATATCGTTCCTCCAGCCAGAATTCCGGATATAAACTGGTTAAAACATTTTCTGCCGGTACCAGCGCTTATCGTATCACAGGAATCGGAATGGCGAATATTTATATACGGCTGATTCCATATCGTACTGTGAATGGAAAGAAAGTCAATTACCCGTATGCATCAGGAACGATACATCATTAAATATTGGAATGCTTATCTGTGCTAACCGGCGTCAGGCTAGAAGGTTAGGTAATGTGTCAGTGTTCCAAAGACAGCAAAAATACAGGTTAAGAGAACAGTAATTCGGAATCGCCGGCTGCATTTTGCGGCCGGCGATTTTTTGGTGCTGCTTGACCTGGCTTAAAAATGTGAGTATACTTTAACCGAATCAAGCAAGTAGCGAAGCGGATTGCGAATATCCGCTTTGACAAAAATGTACTCTCAGAGTCTTTCTTGCACTTGCCTTTGTGGCCGATTTTCTGCCAGTTGCACCCGAATTTCATCAACGTACACACCGTGTACGCCTCAGAAATTTGGGCACAGCTGACAAAAAATCTTCTCACAAAATCAAGCGCAAAAAGATTCCGAGAGTACATAAAAGCAGAATGGAGGAGGAATGAAACATGGATATTGAAACACTTAGAAAAGACATGGTAGCAGCAATGAAGGCAAAGGATAAGCCGAGGAAGGAAGCAATTTCTTCATTGGTATCTGCGGTGAAGAAAGCAGCGATTGATGAGGGCTGCCGTGATGACATTCCGTCAGAGATGGTTGATCGTGTGATCTTAAAGGAACTCAAAACAGTAAAGGAGCAGATCGATACGTGTCCGGAAACAAGAACTGATTTAAGAGAGGAATATCAGTTCCGTTATGATGTGATTTCAGAGTATGCACCGAAGCTGCTTTCAGCAGAAGAAGTAAAAGCAATCCTGACCGGAAAATTTGCGGACGTAATTGCAACAAAAAATAAAGGTCAGATTATGAAAACGGTGATGGCAGAGCTGAAGGGCAAGGCAGACGGAAAGGTGATCAATCAGGTTGTTGCCGAACTGTGCAAATAAGAGACGCAGAATGTTTTTTTCTTTTTATCCGCTTGAGATTGAAGACGAAATCCTGTATGATAGAGGATAAGAGGAACGCATTGAAATGCAGAAAAATAAGTACAACAGTCCATGTAAGTTCCTGTGCTGCAGAGAGCCTATGGACTGTTGTTTGTTTTTTCAGAGGGAAAACAGGATATCCACGGAAAGAGCGGAAAATTTTGCAGGCGTAAGATGGTTTACGGGTGCGTAACAGTAGCAGGTGTTTTACGGAAAAGAGAAGAAGAGGAAGGGCTTGCCCGAATGGAAAAACAGCAGATTCTGGTCGTAGATGATTCGGCCTTAAACAGAGAAATTCTTTCAGAAATGCTTTCGGATGATTATTGGATCAGTGAAGCAAAAAACGGTCAGGAGGCGATTGAGCTTCTGGTAAATCATTGGCGGGAATACCGGCTGGTACTGCTTGACATTAATATGCCGGTAGTGGACGGATACGAAGTGCTTCGCTATATGAAGGCGCACAACTGGCTGGAGGTGCTTCCGGTGATCGCAATTTCGGCAGAGACAGGCAAGGACAATATCGGACTGGCTTATGAGCTTGGAGTCAGTGATTATTTTAAGCGTCCATTTGATAGTTCGGCAGTACGCAGAAGAGTCAGAAATACGATCGCACTGTATGACAAAATGGCCGGGAATCTGCAGGATGCAGTTGGAATGCTGGCCTCTTTTTTCCTTCGTATCCTGAAGATCAATCTGACGACAGATTCTTATTGGGTGCTGAAAAACAGCGAAACAGAAGAAACAGGTGTTTTAGACCGTATTGAAAAGTTTTCGGAGCGACTGAAAGCATACGTATACAGAGGGGATATTTATCCGGATGATATAGAGGAATATCTGCAGTTTTTTGATCTGGAGCGGCTTCGCAGATTTTTTGCGGATGGCAATCAGCAGACAAAGCTGCATGTCCGGTATCGGAACGGGCAGGAATATCGCTGGGTATCAATGGAAATGCTGCGCAGTACAGAATACCAGTCTGACGAGCAGTTTACGATGCTTTACATGAGGGATATCCATGATGATTACATAAAACAGCTCGATATAGTGATGCGTCATGTGACGGATTCTTCCGGCGTGGTGAATCTGAATGTTTCACAGAACCGCTGCATTTCAGCAAGCGGACTGCAGCCGCTGAAGAAAGTGGAAGGCGGAAAGGAATCCATTGATTCCTATATCGGCAGAATTGCGGAAGATATTCTTATTGATAAGGATAAGAAAAGCTTTTGTGAAATTTTTTGCAGAGATCACTTACTTGCGTGTTATAAAAAAGGCAAGAATTCGGTGGTTGTGGAGCAGTCTCTTTTCTGTAAACCAGATAAGAAACTGAAAATGTATCGGATTACGGTAGAAACGTTCCGAAATTCATGTTCAAATGAGATAGAAGGAGTCCTGTATTTTACCGATATCACAGATAGTTATCTGTCAGATGCAATGTTAAGTATGGTTTATGAAAAGAGCTATGAAATGATTGCGCTCATTGATATGCGCAGAGAGATGATCGTTTCGAATTATACGAAGCATTTCAGCATGTCACAGTATCTTGAAGGAGCGCAGCCATACCGGGAGTTTGCAGAGAAGCGTGTAAAGAACCGTGTGGCAGAAAAGGACCGCAGGATGATTGCGCATGCTGCGTCACTGAATGTAATCCGGAAGGAACTGGAAAAATCGGATACGTATTCCTTTACCTTGCAGCTGTTTGACAAAAACGGTCAGGGTGAGAGAAGACTGAAGCGATGCACATTTCTTTATTTGAGTAAACCATATCAGATTGTACTTTCCACGCTTGAGGATATTACGGATCTGACAGGGCGTGATGTCCTGACCGGCGGTTATAATCGAGAGGGTTTTCTGCGCCATGTAAAAGAGCGCCTGAAAGAAGCAGGGGAAGAACGTTTTGCCGTATTGTATTTTAATATCAAGAGCTTTAAGGCAGTCAATGAATTGTTTGGAACCGAAAAAGGAGATTCTGTTTTACGGACTCTTTATAAGACACTGAATACCTCGGAGCTGCATCCTGAGATTACAGCCAGAATAGAGGCAGATCATTTTGCCTGCCTTGTCAGAACAGAAAACCTGAATTTTAATATACTTACGGCATTATGTGAGCAGCGGGTAGTGAAGGAACGAAAGACACTGCATCTGCATCTTCGCTGCGGAGTGTTTTTCGCAGAGGATCGGACCATGCCGGTCGATGGTATGCTCAGCCGTGCAAAGCTTGCCAAAAGATATATCAAGGATGAATATATTCAGCCGTACCGCGTGTATGACAGATCCATGAGTAATGCGTATCTGGACAGTGCGGAGCTGGCTGGAGAGCTGTGCGAGGGAATTCAGAAAAAGCAGTTTGAGGTATATTACCAGCCGGTTGTTGATGCAGGGACCGGAGAGATCGCATCGGCAGAGGCTCTGATCCGCTGGAATCATCCGGAAAAGGGCATGATTTCACCGGGAATCTTTATTCCGGCACTGGAAGAGAGCGGCCAGATCTCAGAGCTTAGCTTATATGTGATTGAACAGGTGAAGGAATTTATCCGCAGCCGTATCTGTCTTGGTTTGAAAGTGGTTCCGGTATCAATCAATCTTTCCTGGATGGATTTTTATGATGAGACGATGATTCAATCGATTATTGCACAGCTGCAGACGGAAGAGATCCCGCGCGGTATGATTCGGTTTGAAATTACGGAGACCTCGTATGCTGCGCTGGAAGAAAACCGGCTTGGTGTATTGAATGCAATGCGCAAAGAAAATGCCAAGATTCTGCTGGATGATTTCGGAAGCGGATATTCATCGTTCGGTATGCTGCGCGAGTATAATTTTGATATTCTTAAGATTGATATGAGCTTTGTCCGTCAGATAGAAACAAATACGAAAACACGCAGTATCCTCCGTTTTCTGATCGATATGGCGCATGAAATGGACGTTTCTCTGATTGCGGAAGGAGCAGAGACAGAAGCGCAGGCGAGGTTTTTGAAGGAAAATGGCTGTGATTATATTCAGGGCTATTATTATTCCAGACCGGTGCCGCAGGAAGCATTCCGAAAGCTTCTGGATGCAGGAAAGGCTCTGCCGGAAGTAAAGCAGTGAGAATCAGGCTTGAAAAACATCAGAGACTTATATATAATACAGGTGGTATATGGCGCTGGCGCCGTATACCATTTGTGACTTTATAGTTTTGTCGCCAGCAAATACAATAGAGGAAAATGAGATGAAAATTATTATTGTGGGCCTTGGCAAAGTAGGACAGACACTTGCGGCCGAATTGAGTAAAGAGGACAATGATATTACCGTCATTGATAATCGTGAGTCTGTGGTGCAGGATTTTGCAAGTCAGTATGATTTGATGGGCGTAGTGGGAAATGGGTCAACGTATTCCGTCCAGATGGATGCAGGAATTGAAGCAGCGGATCTGCTGATCGCGGTAACCGGATCAGATGAATTGAATCTTCTTTGTTGTCTGATCGCAAAAAAGGCAGGAAACTGCCATACGATTGCCCGGGTACGGAATCCGGAATACAACAAAGAGCTTGGATTCATAAAAGAAGAGCTTGGTCTTGCAATGGTGATCAATCCGGAATTTGCGGCAGCAGAGGAGATTGCGCGTGTGCTGAAATTCCCGTCTGCGATCGAGGTGGATTCTTTTGTGCGAAGCCGTGTGGAGCTTTTGAAATTCCGCGTGCCGGAGAAATCAATTCTGAATGATATGAAGCTTTCTGATCTGTCATCCAGAACGAAGGGAAATATCCTTATTTGTGCAATTGAACGTGGAGATACGTTGATTATTCCGGATGGAAATACCGTTTTACAGCCAAGAGACCGCATTTCTATCGTCGGTACATCCTCAGAGGCAAATGAGTTTTTCAAGCAGGCAGGCATCGTTTCCAACCAGGTGAAAAATATCATGATCGTCGGTGGAGGCGCGATTGCGTTTTATCTTGCAAAGATGTTGATCGCCACAGGAATTCGCGTCAAAATTGTGGAAAAAGACATGGGGCGATGCGAAAAGCTCTGTGACAGTATTCCAAAAGCAACGGTTGTCTGCGGAGACGGTACAGATCGTGATCTGCTCAAAGAAGAGGGACTGGAGCGGTATGAGAGCTTTGCGGCGCTGACGAATATCGACGAGGAGAATGTTCTGCTGTCGCTGTATGCCAAGAAGGTCGGTGATGCAAAGGTAATCACGAAAATCAACCGCATTACGTTTGACGAGGTGATCCAGGAGCTTGATCTGGATACGGTGATCCATCCGAAAAATATTACCTCAGAGCATATTATCCGTTATGTACGTTCCATGAAGAATTCTCTCGACAGCAATGTGGAAACGCTTCATCGGATTATCAATAACAAAGCGGAGGCGCTGGAGTTTATTATCCGTGAAAAATCAAGGGCAACCGATATACCGCTGCAGGAGCTGAAGATTCGCAAGGGCGTGCTGGTTGCGAGTATCAATCGCAAGGGAAAGGTAATTATTCCGCGTGGTATGGATATGCTGAAAAAAGGAGATGCTGTGATCATTATCACGCAGTTTGCCGGTTTGAACAGCATTGACGATATTTTAGTAAAGTAGGTGCCGGACGATGAATTATGGAATGATACTTTATGTGATCGGCTGGGTGCTGAATTTTGAGGCGGCGTTTATGGTGCCGTCCTGCCTTACAGCATTCATTTATCAGGAGCGGCAGGGAATGGCATTGGCAGGGGTTGCGGCAATGAGTCTGATCGTCGGACTTCTGATCATCAGAAAAAAACCAAAAAGCATGTCCATGTATGCAAGGGAAGGCTTTGTGACAGTAGCCATGTGCTGGATCATCTTAAGTGCGGTAGGTGCGCTTCCGTTTGTGATCTCGGGTGCAATCCCATCCTACATAGATGCGCTGTTTGAGGTTGTTTCCGGTTTTACGACGACAGGATCAAGTATTTTGGCAGAGGTTGAGACAATGCCGCACTGCCTGTTGTTCTGGAGGAGCTTTACGCACTGGATCGGCGGTATGGGTGTGCTGGTCTTTGTCATGGCAGTGCTTCCGCTTGCAGGCGGCACGAATATGTACATGATGAAGGCAGAAAGCCCGGGACCGTCAGTTGGCAAACTGGTGCCGCGCGTAAAACGAACGGCAGTTATTTTATATGGCATGTATGTGGTAATCAGTATTTTGCAGCTGGTATTTTTGCTGGCGGGGAAAATGCCGGTATTTGATGCGCTGGTGACAATGTTCGGAACAGCAGGTACCGGTGGCTTCGGCATTAAAAACGACAGTATGGGCAGCTATTCGCCGTATATTCAGTGGGTCGTAACGATTTTTATGATTCTGTTCGGAGTCAATTTCAACATTTATTATCTGCTGTTTAAGCGAAAATGGAAAGCTGCGGCTTCGTCTACGGAGGTGCGGGTTTATTTTTCCATCATATTGATTGCGATTGCGCTGATCACGATCAATATTTTACCGATGTTTTCCAATGTGTGGACGGCCTTGCGCCACGCTGCATTTCAGGTTGGATCGATTATTACGACGACGGGATTTGGTACCACGGATTTCGACCTCTGGCCATCTTTTTCAAAAACGATTCTTGTACTTCTGATGTTCATCGGAGCGTGTGCCGGCAGTACAGGCGGAGGAATCAAGGTATCCCGTATTGTGATTTTATTTAAATCCATACAGAAGGAGCTGGATGTAATTGCACATCCGCACAATGTGAAAAAGCTGAAAATGGATGGGCGGATGATTGAACACAGTGTACTGCGTTCTGTAAACGTTTTTGTTGTATCTTACATTCTGGTTTTTGCAGTATCGGTACTGCTGATTTCCATTGATAATTTTGATTTTACAACAAACTTTACGGCAGTGGCGGCGACGATCAATAATATCGGACCGGGTCTTGCAATGGTCGGTCCGACACAGAATTTCGGAATGTTTTCTGATTTTTCAAAGGTTGTGCTGATTATCGATATGCTGGCCGGAAGACTGGAACTGTTTCCGCTTTTGATTTTATTTGCAAAAAATACATGGACGAAATAAGGAAAAAAATAAACGATGGCAGGTGCTGGAAGAAAACGGTACCTGCCATTTTTGAACGTAGATAAGCATCCCAGAGTTGCGAAAGAACAACAACTGTGCTACAATAAAGAGTCAAAGGAGCATTCGGGTAAAGATCAGCCATTGACTGATGACAGGGGAGACAGGAATCACAATGTATAAAAAGAAATTACTCGTAATTAGTTTATGCACCGTTTTTGCAGGAGCATCCATTTGGACGAACGGTACTTATGGGACGGCAGGCAAAAGCGTGCAGGCGGCAGCACTCGCAGAGGAGACGAAAGCAGACGCAAATCCGCAGGCAGAAGAACCTGCACCGGGGGCAGAAATACCGGCAGAGACACAGGTGGTAACGGAGCCACCGCAGACGCAGGCAGCTGAGACGCAGCCGCCACAGACGGAGCCGCAGACGCAGGCAGCTGAGACGCAGCCGCCGCAGACAGAGCCACAGACGCAGGCACCACAGACGGAGCCACAGACGCAGCCGCCACAGACAGAGCCACAGACGCAGCCGCCACAGACAGAGCCACAGACGCAGCCGCCACAGACAGAGCCACAGACGCAGGCACCGACAGAGCCGCCGCAGACGGAGACGCAGGCACCGACAGAGCCGCCGCAGACGGAGACACAGGCACCGACAGAGCCGCCGCAGACGGAGACACAGGCACCGACAGAGCCGCCGCAGACGGAGACAGAGCCGACAACAGAGCCGCCGCAGACGGAGACAGAGCCGACAACAGAGCCGCCGCAGACGGAGGTACCGACAGAGTCAGAAACGCAGGAGCCGACAGAGACGGAAACAGAAACGGCTTCAGAGGAAGAGTCAGAGACGGAAACAGAAACTGATCCGGAGACAGAATCTGAAATGGAGTCTGAAACATCGGAGTTTGGTACGAATGAAGAGCTGATCGCACATCAGCAGATTGTAATTCCGCCGGATATTGTGCTGGAGTTTCGTTTTACGCAGATAGAAAAAGAGTATGCGCTGGTCTCCGGCAAGAAGGGTGCATCTGTATATGAGGAGAAAGCAGAGACTGCCCGGGAAGTTGGTATACTGGAGTATTATGGGCTTTGCTATATTCTTGAAGACGGAGAAGATGGCTGGTATTATATAGAATCCGGAAATGTGAGGGGTTTCATAAAGGCGGATCAGGTAGTCACCGGAGAAACTGCAGATCGGATTGTGAAGGTAAAAGGGGAAGAAGAGCTTCCAAAGGCCCGGCTTACAGTAGCTCGCACTGAGAACAGCGCATATACGTACACACATACAACGGTTCAGGAAGTTCTGGCAGATAAGGACTACGCACTTGCTGCGAAAGCATTGAATGTTTATGAACAGCGCAAAGAGGATGCGCGCGTGACCGGTACGCTGGCAAAGGATGGGCTTTGTTATCTGCTCGCAGATAAGGATAAGGATTGGATTTTCGTGGAATCCGGCGACGTAAGAGGATTCGTAAAGCGAAGCGGGCTTGTGACCGGAAGCACTGCCGTACAGAAGGTAAATTCAGTCGGAGAAAATAATCTGGCAAAAGCAGCGCTGCAAATTGAGCCGGAAGACAACAAATCGTGTTATTACACGCTGACGTCTGTACAGAAGGCATCCCAGGAAGCAAAAACACGTGAGTCGATCGTAAACTTTGCGCTGCAGTTTGTCGGAAATCCGTACGTATGGGGCGGTACCAGTCTGACAAACGGATGTGATTGTTCCGGATTTGTAATGAGTATTTATGCAAACTTCGGTTATTCTTTGCCGCGTGTGGCAGATGCTCAGTCCGTATATGGTATGCAGATTCCGGTTTCTTCGGCCCAGCCGGGTGATCTGATCTTTTACGCACGCAATGGCTATGTTTACCATGTAAGCATGTATATCGGCGGAGGCCAGGTGGTACATGCAGCCGGACGACAGTATGGTATTATTACTTCCGGCATCAGTGGAAATGCAGTGTGGGCAACGCGGCTGATCGGCGTATAAGTATAGCATCATAAAAAGAAAAAAGAAGGTTGCCGCTTGACTCATGAAAGCGACAGCCTTCTTTTTTATTAGTTTCTTTTATTAGTCAATTTCTTTTATTTATCAGCTTCCGCTGAGTCGTCTGTTTGTTCCACCTTGGGAGGAAGAAGAAGACGAACCCGTTCGATTCGGTTTTTGTCCATTTTATCGACAGTAAGTACGATGCCATCACTCGTTGTGACGGATTCACCTTCGGTTGGAAGATGATCCAACATTTCGATGATGAGGCCACCGACAGAATCATATTCATCGGAAGCAAGCTTTAATTCCAGCGAGTCATTGATATCGTCAAGCTTGACAGAACCTTCAATCAAATATTCCCGGTCAGAAACCTTTTGGATCCACTCTTCCTCGTCTTCATCGTATTCATCGCGGATGTCACCAACAATTTCTTCAAGCAGATCTTCCAGAGAGATCATGCCAACCGAGGCACCGTATTCATCCAGGACGATCGAAATACTGACAGAATTTTTCTGCATTTCCAGAAGCAGCTCGGAGGTTTTTTTGTATTCGTAGGTGAAGTATGGTTCATACATGATGTCTGTAACATGGAAACTGTCATTATTGTCACAGAAAAAGAAATCTTTGATGTTTAAAATTCCGGTAATGTTGTCCCGGTCATTCCGATAGACAGGAAGACGGGTATATTTTTCCTGGCGGAAGACTTCCAGAACCTCCTGATAGGTGGAAGCCTCACTGATCATGACCATGTCCGCGCGTGGAACCATGACGTCTTTGGCCTGTGAATCGCCAAAATCCACAACATTGTAGATCATTTCGCGTTCTTCTTTCTCGATGACGCCGTCCTTATGGCTGACATCGACGATTGTACGCAGCTCCATTTCTGTCATCGGATTCATTGCACTGTCCGTATCGACATGGAGCAGTCGGAGAAAGAAGCGACAGACGGTGTTGATTACAAAAATGACAGGTGTCATGACCTTCATCAGAACCATAATGATGGAGGCATAGGCAAGCGCCATTTTCTCAGAATTTGCCGCAGCCAGTGTTTTTGGTGTGATCTCGCCGAAGATCAGAACAACAACGGTAAGGATTGTGGTCACGATACCGACGCTTCCGTTGCCGAAAAGCTTAATTGCAAAAGCTGTGGCGAGAGATGCGGCCATGTTGTTGACCAGATTGTTGCCAATCAGAATTGCACTTAAAAGCTTAGATGGATTTTCCTTAATTTTCAGAGCGGTGGCTGCCCGTCTGCTGCCTTCTTCAGCGAGTGCCTGCAGCTTGATCGCGTTAACCGTGGTCAATGAGGTCTCGGCAGAAGAAAAGAATGCGGAAAGAAATACAAGAATTAACAGCGCCAATAGTTGTATGGCGTCATCAGAAGCCAAAAGATCATCTC
>CAKRPI010000050.1 GCA_934376945.1 uncultured Lachnospiraceae bacterium
TGTCAGACAGCTGCCATTAGGCAGCGTATGCTAAATTATCTTCAGCGTTTAATTTTAATTTGTGATTTGACGCATCACCTGCGGATAGCTTCTCCAGCTTCATAACCCCCGTCGAAACCTTTACTAGCCCGGGAATTTGACGGAGCAATTGTTGCTCCGTATTTTTTGCCTATATTTTAGTATATAGACTTTATGTTCCGTTGTCAACCGGATTTTTATTCTATTCTGTGCTTCTATTCTGTGTTTCTATTTTATGTTTCTATTTTGTATTTTTATTGTATTTTTATTCTGTTCTGTGCTTGCAGCGGACTACGCCGAGGCTATTTCATCTGTGTAATCGGATTCGCAGCCAAGAGAGTGGTATCGTTATTTTGATAGCGATGTACTAGTACAGATTCCGTACCTTAAATTCCTTCTCAGCCTCACGCCTCTGATCCTTCTTCGCAATATCCTGACGCTTGTCGTACAGCTTCTTTCCTTTTGCCAGTCCAATCTCTACCTTCGCAAGACTGCCTTTAAAGTAGACACGCAGCGGCACAAGTGTATATCCTTTTTCTGCGATCTTTCCAAGCATTTTATTGATTTCTTTTTTGTGCAGCAGCAATTTTTTCACCCGGAGCGGATCTTTATTAAAAATATTTCCTTTTTCGTACGGGCTGATATGCATGCCATAAATCAGCACTTCTCCGTTTTCAATACGGATAAAGGACTCTTTGATACTGCATTTTCCCATTCGAAGGGACTTTACTTCTGTACCATGCAGCGAAATTCCCGCCTCATACTTTTCTTCAATAAAATAATCATGGTACGCCTTTTTATTATTTGCTATCAGCTTTCCTGCATCTGCCATTTTTCTTACCCCCTGTCAAACCAGATCATTCTGAATTCCGTTTCCCTCTGAACCGGCACATCGTTGTAAAACGGACATTCGCAATCCGCTTCGCTATTTGCTCATGAACGCAGTCGCTTTGCGACCTGCGTGCAAAATAACGATGTACTAGGTTAAAAGTCCAGCTCTTCCGCAAGCTCAAAATCTATGGTCTTTTGCATCTTATCTGCGCCGATCACGCGTACGCGAACGGGATCGCCAAGCCGGAAAACCCGACCTGTATCAATTCCATACATTTCATACGTTTCTTCTTTGTAATAATAACGATCATCATACATTCTGCTTACGTGGATCAGCCCTTCCACTGTATTCGGAAGCTCCGCATAAATTCCGTAAGATGTGATTCCGGATACGACTGCATCATACGTTTCTCCGATATGCCGCTCCATATATTCCGCTTTCTTCATTTTAACCGTTTCGCGCTCTGCTTCATCTGCTCTGCGTTCCGTCTGACTGCACTGCTCTGCCACAGCAGGTAAAAGTTCTGCATAATGTGTGATCCGCTCTTCTTTCATACGCCCACGCAGCACTTCCTTAATGATACGGTGAATCTGAAGATCCGGATAACGGCGGATCGGCGAAGTAAAATGACAATAATACTTTGCCGCAAGCCCGAAATGGCCACTGCACTCCGGTGTATACTGCGCCTGCTTCATGGAACGCAGCGCCAAACGGCTGACCATCCGTTCCTCCGGCGTACCTTCGATTTTTTCAAGCAGCTTCTGGATCTCCTTTGGATGAACCTCGTCAGAAATCCCCTTCAGCCCATACCCGAAACCTGCCGTAAAGGACGACAGCTGACGGATACGCTCCGGTTCCGGAGTATCATGCGTCCGATAAAGAAACGGAATCTGCTGCCAGTAAAAATCTTCTGCCACCGTTTCATTTGCCGCCAGCATAAAATCTTCGATCAGCTTTGTTGCGGTATTCTGCTCATATGCACGAATCTCAACAGGAATACCTTTTTCATCCAAAATAACCTTTGCTTCCGGGAAATCAAAGTCAATTGCTCCTCTTTTTCTTCGTTTTTCCCTTAAAATACCGGAAAGCGTTTTCATCTGCTCAAACATCTGCACCAGATCCCGGCATTTCGCACGCAATTCCTCATCCTGATCTTCCAGAATCTTTTTTACTTCTGTATACGACATTCTCCGGTCAACACAGATCACTGACTCTACGATCTCATGTGACAGAACCGTTCCCTTTTCATCGATCTCCATGAGCACACTCAACGCCAACCGGTCCTCCCCTGCATTCAGAGAACAGATTCCGTTTGAAAGCCGCTTCGGAAGCATCGGAATCACCCGGTCTGCAAGATACACACTCGTTCCGCGCACCAGTGCTTCTCGATCCAGCGCACTTTTTTCCTGAACATAATTTGCCACATCTGCGATATGCACACCCAAATGGTAATGCTCACCGTCAAACGTAAGTGAAACGGCATCATCAAGGTCCTTCGCATCCTCCCCGTCAATCGTTACCATCTGCATCTTACGCAGATCCGTTCTTCCCTCCAGGTCACTCTCCTGTACCTTTTCCGGAACACGTTCTGCCTGACGCATCACTTTTTCCGGGAATTCATTCGGAAGATCATACGCATACACGACCGATAAAATATCTGTTCCCGGCTCCTGAATATGGCCGATCACCTCTGTCACTTTTCCCTCCGGCTTATGCTCCTTATCACCGTATGAAATGATCTCCACCTTTACCTTATAGCCGTTTACTGCATCTTTACTATGTTCCTGGGCAATGAAAATATCTGTGGTAATGCGCTGATTATCCGGAAGAACGAATCCATATCCGCCGCGTCCCTTCTGATACGTACCGATGAGTTCATGAATCCCATGCTCCAGAATGCGAACCACAGCGCCCTCCTGACGCTTTCCTGCTGAAGGCGGAAGCAACAGTACCTGCACCGTATCCTCATGCAGCGCCCCTCCGATGTGATCTTCTGCAATAAAAATATCATCCTCCCGATCTTCCACTTCCACAAATCCAAATCCGCGCGGATGCGCAATAAATCGTCCCACCACATACTTTGCCGTGGACTTTCGGTATTTTCCCTTCGAAGATACTTCTGCCTTCCCCTCCATGATCAGTGCATCCAGCACATCTTTCAGTTCCTGCCGATTCTCCTTTGGTATCTGCAGCAGCATCGCCATCTCTTTCAATTTCATCGGCACATACTGCCTGTCACACAACATATCATGAATTACCTTTTTCCGGCGTTCAAATTGTTCTTCTGTCTGTTTCATCTTTTTCTCTCTGTTTTTTTCCATTCGTTTTTTTCATATAAACACGCCAGCGTTATTCTGCGTGTAATTCCTCTGTGTAATTCCTCTGTGCATTGTCCTTCAATATATTCTGCACGGTTGCTCTGTATTATTCTGTACTATGATCCGTTCCCTGCTTTTCCTTATTCATCTCCGTCAAAGCGAATATTCGCAATCCGCTTCACTACTTGATAAAAAAGAAAAGGACCGGTGCATCTGCATCAGTCCTCCGTCTCTTTGAAAACACAGGTTCAAAACGGCAGTACTCCAAACGCTCTGCCTTCACTTCATCAAGCAGATATTTTCCAATCTGCTTTGCTTCCTGCCCCTCAACCGAACAGTTTTTTTCCTGCTTCGGCTAAACCGTGATTTAGAAATTCAAATTCAAAACAACGGCAAGTACAATAAATAATACGGCAAGAATCGTTGTAAACCGAACCAGCTTTCCTTCCATGGAACGTGATTTGTTTTTGCTCCAGTAAGTATCTCCGATACCACCGATCGCACCCAGCCCCGCATCTTTTCCCTGCTGAGCCAGAACAACCACCGTCAATGCAATGCATACCAACACAAAAATAATGGTAATAAAAGTTCTCACGGTACACTACACCTCCTACGTCAAACATGTTCAGTCTAACACAGGACCAGAGAGATTTCAACTGTTTTTTGCGTTTTTATTCAAACGGTGAACCATACACGGCGCCAAAGCCAATTGTATCTTCAATTCTAAGCAGCTGATTGTATTTTGCCACCCGTTCGCTCCTGCACGGCGCTCCTGTCTTGATCTGACCGGCCGCAAAAGCCACCGCAATATCTGCAATCGCTGTATCCTCCGTTTCGCCGGAGCGATGTGATAGAATACAGCGATAGCCATTCTGTCTGGCAAGATCTATCGCATCAAATGCCTCCGTCAGTGTTCCGATCTGATTCACCTTCACCAGCACCGCATTTGCCGCTTTATTCGCAATTCCTTCTTTTAAACGCCCGGTATTTGTTACAAACAAATCATCGCCTACCAGCTGAATCCGCGTTCCAATGCGCCGCGTCAGTTCTGTCCATCCCTCCCAGTCATCTTCATTCAGCCCGTCTTCAATTGAACGGATAGGGAAACGGCTGCATAAATCTTCCAGATATCTGATCATCTCTTCCGTGTTCCGGCTTACTTCTCTGCCTTTTTGGCGGCTTTCTCCCGGGAAATAATATTGCCCGGTTTCCTTTTGATACAATTCACTGGCTGCTACATCAAGCGCAATTACGATATCTTTTTCCAATTCATATCCAGCTCTTTGCACTGCTTTGCAAATCAGAGAAAGCGCAGCATCTGCATCCGGAATATCCGGCGCAAACCCTCCTTCATCTCCTATCCCTGTTCCAAGTCCCAACTCTCGCAGCAAATTTTTCAGTGCATGATAAATTTCAGCCCCCATCCGCAGACCGTCCGCATATCCGCTCGCTCCGATCGGCATAATCATAAATTCCTGCAGATCCACCGTATTATCCGCATGGCAGCCCCCGTTTAAAATATTCATCATCGGTACTGGCAAACGGTTTGCACAGATACCTCCAAGATACCGGAACAGCGGCAGCTCTGCCGATCTGGCGCCGGCTGCTGCTGTCGCCATCGACACGCCCAGAATTCCATTAGCTCCTATCCGCTTTTTTGATGGCGTTCCATCTTCTCTGCATAAAATCCGGTCAATTGTACGCTGTGCATAGACATTTTCTCCCAGTATCGCATCCGCAAGCTGTGTATTTACAAAATGGCAGGTCTGCTCTACTCCAAGTCCGCCGTACCGTTTTCCGCCATCCCGCAGTTCCACAGCTTCATATTCTCCCGTCGAGGCACCGGACGGAACTGCTGCTCTTCCAACACTTCCGTCTTCCGTCATAACTTCCACTTCTACCGTAGGATTTCCTCTTGAATCCAGAATTTCCCGCGCAAACACATCTGTAATCGCCATATAATTACACATAAAAAAACCTCCTGCGTTAACATCTCACTCTTTTATAAGCAGTATGTCCCGCAGAATTTTTTTCACTCGATTCAGGTGTAAATTCCTGTTTTTTCCGAACAGACAAAAGCAGGGCTGACGCCCTGCTTTATCTCTTCGTTTTCGTGTTTCATCGAGGAAAAATGGAATCCTCGCTTATCTTATTGAACCAATGTCCGGAATCATCTGAAAGAAGTTTTCATCACTTCCGAATCCATCCTGAGAATCCTCCAAAGAAGAATCCTCCTGACTTTCCATATCATCCTGGGCTGCAGCTCCACCCTCCTGCAATGTAATCTCTACTTCACGTGCTTCATAGTCGCCGCCGTTTGCAGTCTGGACTTCTACTGTCACAGTCTCGCCGACCTTGTAATAACTCATTTTGTCAATCAGGTCTGTCGAACTTGAAACGGTCATACCATCAAATTTCGTGATGATATCGCCTTTCTTGATACCTGCCGCCTCTGCCGCAGAACCACTGGTTACTTCATACACAAAAGCTCCCTCCGGCATATTGTAAAGATCCTTTGCATCATCAGAAACGTTTATTACGGTTGCTCCCATATAACCACGTTCACTGTTGTCAAGCTGATCTCTGGTCTCACGGTTCACTAATTCATTCAGGATCGGAATCGCTGTATCGATCGGAATTGCATATCCGATGCTGTCACTTGCCTGACCGGCCTCTTTTGCCACATTAATGCCGATTACCTCACCCTTTGCATTAAGAAGTGCTCCGCCGCTGTTTCCGAAATTAATTGCAGCATCCGTCACGATCACTTCTTTAGAGAAATCATCAATCGTAAGCGATCTGTTTAATGCGCTGATGATACCACTTGTAACATTCTGACCGTAACCAAGTGCATTTCCAATTGCTACTGCTGCCTGGCCAACCTTCAGATCCTCTGAACTGCCCAGTTTTGCAATTCGAAGCTGTGATCTTACTTCCTCTGGAATATCAGAAAGCTGCACAGCCACAACTGCCAGTTCATTTGCCTTGTCCATTCCCTTTATCTTCGCCGGTGCCACAAGATCCTCCGGATCTTCCGCATCGACTGTAAAGCAGACATTCAACTCACTTGTTCCATTTACCACATGACTGTTTGTCGCGATCAGCAGCTCATCTTCATTTTGTGCAATAATAATACCGGATGCAGCCGCACTTACTTCATACTCCTGTGTGCCATAATAATATGTCTCAATCTCCTCAACAGACTTCGTTGTAATCGCGACAATCGATGGCATGCAGTTTTCCACTACCGCTGAAACGTCGGTTGTCACAATTCCATCCGTATCAGAAGATGCAGCCTCTTCAATCGGCTCAAACGTCTCTTTCGTTTCGGTTTCTGTTTCCGTTTCGGTTTCCGTTTCCGTTTCTGTTTCCGCTTCTTCCCCGTCCTTTGTATCTTCCTTCTTATCGCCTGCAACATTTAAGGTTACACGCTTCTCGGTCTGAGCCTCCGTTTCTTCCTCCGCCTGTACCTTTCCGGCATATACGGAAGAAGCGGCGGCACCGGCACCGGCCATCAGCACACCAGCCATCATAATGGCGCCATAACGACGCCATGCATTTATTTTCCTGTTTTTCTTTTCGAATTTCTTTTCACCGTTCTCTCTATGCTCTTTCATGGAAAAATCCCCTTTCCTGTTCTCATTTGATTTCTTCCACTATACGCAATCTTTGTGACGGAAATGTGAAAAGAATATAGGAAATGTGTGTTTTTTCTGTGCTCCGCGCACTTGAAGTGGAGGAATGCTTATCTGCGTTCCACCAACAGAGACTCTCCTGTCATCTCAGCCGGCTTCTCCATGCCCATCAGTTCGATCAGCGTCGGAATAATGTCTGCCAGGCGGCCGCCCTCGCGCAATGTGTATTTCGGATCACAATTCACAAGAATAAACGGAACCGGATTCGTAGTATGGGCAGTAAACGGCGCACCTGTTTCGTAGTCGATCATCTGCTCTGCGTTTCCGTGATCTGCACAGATAAAGAGCTTCGCACCTGTTTCTTTTACCGCTGCAACAACCTTTCCGACACACTCATCAACTGCTTCAATTGCTTTCACCGCTGCAGGAATCACACCGGTATGACCAACCATATCCGGGTTTGCAAAATTTGTGATAATTACATCGTATTTTCCGGATGTAATCGCACCGGTTACCTTTTCGCATACCTCATAAACACTCATTTCCGGCTGCAGGTCATACGTTGCTACCTTCGGAGATTTTACAAGGATACGATCCTCACCCTCATTCGGAGCTTCCACACCGCCGTTAAAGAAGAAGGTTACATGTGCATACTTCTCTGTCTCAGCAATTCTCGCCTGCGTCATGTGGTTTGCTGCCAGATACTCTCCGAATGTATTCGTAAGAGTAATCTTCTTAAATGCAACCGTCTTGTTCGGAATTGTCACATCATACTCTGTAAAGCATACGTAAACAACATTTCTGCGTGCTCCGCGGTCAAATCCGTCAAACTCATCGCAGCAGAATGTACGGGTAATTTCTCTTGCACGATCCGGGCGGAAATTAAAGAAGATTACAGAATCTCCATCCTGAACAGTTGCAACAGGCTTTCCGTCTTTCATTACCACAGTCGGAACAACAAACTCATCTGTTACTTCTTTTGCATATGAATTTGCAACCGCCTCTACACCGGAAGCTGCCTGATCGCCCTCTCCGTACGCGATCGCACGATATGCCTTTTCAACACGATCCCAGCGGTTGTCACGATCCATCGCATAATAACGACCCATCACGGTTGCAATCTCACCGACTCCGATCTCCTGCATTTTATCAGAAAGCTGCTGTACATAATCTTTTCCTGATGCAGGCGGTGTGTCTCTTCCGTCGAGGAAGCAGTGAACATACACCTTCGTCAGGCCATAGCGTTTTGCCATCTCAAGCAGCGCATATACGTGTGTGATATGGCTATGTACGCCGCCGTCAGAAAGCAGTCCGTACATATGAAGCGCTGTACCGTTCTCCTTTGCATTCTCCATTGCACGTTTTAACTCTGTATTTTCAAAGAAATCTCCGTCCTCAATTTCTTTCGTGATTCTGGTCAGATCCTGATATACAATGCGGCCGGCTCCCATATTTAAATGACCTACCTCAGAATTTCCCATCTGTCCATCCGGAAGTCCGACTGCAAGACCGCTTGCATTGCCTTTTACAAACGGATAGTTCGCCATCAGTTCATCCATAACCGGAGTCTTTGCAAGCGCAATTGCATTGCCTTCGGTCTTCTCATTTAATCCATATCCATCAAGAATCATTAAAACTACAGGAATTTTACTCATCTTTGTTCTCCTTATCTGTTTATCTGCCTTGTAACCGGACCGCCACCCGGGCAGTCGCTGTTTCCATCTCTGATACCGGGAAATTCATGTCAAGCGGATATTCGCAATCCGCTTCGCTACTTGCTCATAACCAAATAGTGCTTACAATCCGCTGTTTTTCACTGCTGTCTGATCTGCTGTCTGATCTGTCGTCTTAGCAGAACGGATATCGGCCATTTTTCACGACTCTCCCGGCAATGTATTATAGCACGCACTTCTTTGAAACGCAACGGGTACTACTTATAATTCCAGCATACGCCATCTGCATCAAAAATATATTTTCCCACCTTGCAGCTGCGCTTCATCACGCCATCCTTTTTATTGAAGTAATACCATTTGCCTCTGATCTGCGTCCATCCTGCCGCCCGGTTTCCATTCTTTGCAATATAATATTTTTTCGTCCCGAATGTCAGCCAGCCTGTACGCATCCGTCCGTCCTGCTGTGCAAAATAGAAGGTTTTTCCCTGATATTTCAGCCAGCCCTTATGAAGCTTTCCGGTTTTCAATTTCAGGAAATATTTTCTTCCATTTAACTTCAGCCAACCTGTCTGCTTTACTCCGGCTGCATTCAGATAATACGTATCCCCTCCGACCTTCAGCCAGCCCGTCTGCCTTGCACCGGTCTTATTCAGATAATACGTATTTCCGTTGATCTGAAACCAGCCTGATGTTTTCCGCATTGCACCGGTCTGATAACTGAAATAATAATAGTATTTTCCGATCTTCTGCCAACCACTTGTACGATAGCCCGATGAATCAAAGTAATACGTCTTTCCGTCAATTGTCATTTTGGTGCCGATCACCCGGCTTCCGTCTGCCTTTACATACCAGATACCGGAATCATCCTTATGCCAGCCCGGCGTTTCCTTCTCCGCTGTTCCAGGCTGTGTACGCGGCCGAATAATCTTCGTATAATCACGAAGGTCATAATCCAGATCCACTGCTGTGCTGATTCCCTTTACGCGCCCGGTACTGCTGTACTGCCACATGGAGGTCGGACTGAACTCCACGGAGGATGCCCATCTTGCCACCCATTTGTCATATCTTGTCAGACGGCTCAGATCCATCCGTTCGTGCAGCCAGTTCTGACTTGCATAAATCATCGGATAATACCCGGCTGCCTCAATTTTTCTGAGAAACGCCAGTGTGATATCCGTACGCTGTTTCGTTGTCAGCTTCATGTGGATTTCATCTTCGATATCAAATGCCACCGGATACGATATCTTATATCCTCTGATCTGTTTTAATACGAACTCCGCTTCCTTTTCTGCCTCTTTCACATTATGTGCATGTGAATATATATACACACCAACGTTAATGTTATTCTTGATCGCATTGCGAATATTGTATTCAAATTTCGGATCGCTTTGTTCCTGACCATTGATGACATATCCGACACCGATCATGGTAAATTTAACGCCATCCTGTTTTACCGCTTTCCAGTTGATCGTTCCCTGATACCGAGATACGTCGATCCCCCTGATCCGCGCTGCCGCATCTGCCCGGCCGGCCGGCAAAATACAGATCACCATCAACAAAAGCAGTACCGAAAAGAAATGCGTCAATGACTGTCTTACTTTTTCCATTCTTCTCTCCTTTTTCATTTTATGTACAATTTATGTAACATCGAAATCCTTTTGTGCTTAATACTCTTATGATGTATTAGTCCGGAATCACTGGTACTGCATCTGCAGGAATCGGGCAGGTATACCCTTCTGCCGTGCGCTTTTCGAATTCTTTTCTTGCTTCAGCCAGAATCTCCGGATGCAGGAAAAGCTCTACTGCGGATGCTGCCAGCACTTTGCCGGCATGCACTGCTGCTTTGTGGCCGATTTCCGTCCGGTCGCAGGCAACATTCTGCCAGCTATGCCCCGGACAGCCATTTGGCCAGGCCGCCACATGGATCTGTGCCGTCGGTGTCAGCCAGCTGACATCCCCGACATCCGTAGAGCCTGCCTTAAAAGCCTCCCCCTGATACAACGGCGCCAGAAATGCATTCATTGCGTGGCCGTACTCCTTTTGAAGGGCTGCAACTTCCTCGCGCAGTACCTCATCATTTTCAGCTGCCACGCCCGGAATTTCATTACTTCCCGGATACGTTTTTGCCAGCGCATCTGCATAGTCTAACTCTTCTTTCGTATACTGCGGCACTCCAAGCTCACTGAAATTATGATACAAAACCCGTTCCAGCGTATGATTCGTCACCGTGTCGGCCAGGCCGTCAATAAATTTCCGTTCAAATGTCGTATCTGTCATAAGCGCCGCGCCTTCTGCAATCCGATCTACGCGTTCCTGAAGCTGAACAGCCTCTGAAACATGATTGGAACGTACCATATACAAAACATCCGCCCTTGGCTGAACCACATTTGGGCTGCAGCCTCCCGCATTGGTAATTGCGTAGTGAATTCTTGCCCGGTCACTCATGTGCTCCCGCAAAAACTGTACACCGATATTCATCAGCTCCACCGCATCGAGTGCGCTTCGCCCTTTTTCCGGCGCCCCTGATGCATGGGAAGCCACACCGGTAAATTTATACTGCACCTGAATACAGGAATTTGAAGAGCCTGTCTCCACCTCATTGACATCCTCCGGATGCCACGTCAGCGCCGCATCCAGATCCCGCCATACGCCGTCCCGCGCCATGAACGCTTTTGCAGCCCCTCCTTCTTCTCCCGGACAACCGTACAGGATCACCGTACCGGCACACGCACTTTGTTCTAAAAATGCTTTTATACCAATTGCTGCCGCAAGCGCACCTGCGCCAAGCAGATTATGTCCGCATCCATGTCCGTTTCCACCATGGGTAAGCTCTTTCCGCTCCAAACCTCCTGCCTCCTGCGACAGACCGGAAAGTGCATCATATTCTGCCAGAATCCCAATCAACGGCCGTCCGCTTCCGTATGACGCGGAAAACGCCGTTTCAATTCCGCAAATTCCCTTTTTTACCTCAAATCCTTCTTTTTCCAGCACTTCGCAGTATAAGGCAGCCGAACGCACCTCCTGAAGCGATAATTCCGCATAATCCCAGATACGATCTGCTACCTCACCTATAAGCGCAGCCTTTTTCTCAATTGCCTCAACTGCTGCCTTTTTTTCTCTCTGCATGTTTTCCTGCATGTTCTCCTTCTCCTCCTTATTCCTGTCTCCTGCCACCAATTCCCGTTTCCTTTTTCTCTATTGCACCGAAACCAAGAATACGCCCGGAATATTATAAAAGGCCGCCGGAGCTTCCGACAGCCTTTATCTTACCTGATTCTTTCCGTTTTTACAACACCTTCGACAGAAAATCCTGTAACCGCGGGTTGCTGGGGTGTTCAAAAATCTGTTCCGGTGTCCCCTCCTCAAGCAGTTTTCCGTCTGCCATGAAAAGTACACGATTCCCAACCTCACGTGCAAATCCCATCTCATGCGTCACACAGACCATTGTCATGCCTTCCTTTGCAAGCTCTTTCATAACATCAAGCACTTCTCCGACCATTTCCGGATCCAACGCCGAAGTCGGTTCATCGAAAAGCATAACCTCCGGTTCCATTGCAAGCGCACGTACAATCGCAACTCGCTGCTTCTGTCCGCCTGAAAGCTGAATCGGATATGCATCCGCACGATCAGCAAGTCCAACTCTCTCCAGAAGGATCCTTGCTTTCTTTTCTGCTTCCGCTCTGTCCATTCCACGCACCTTCATCGGCGCCAGAACCATATTTTCCAGAATTGTCATATGCGGAAAAAGATTGAAATGCTGAAAAACCATCCCCATCTTCTGACGAAGTCCGTCAATGTCAAGCTTTACCGTTTTTCCCTCTGCATTTTTATACTTTTTCTTTGTAATGTCCACACCTTCAAACACGATTGAACCGCCGGTTGGTTCTTCCAGAAGATTGAGGCTGCGCAGGAACGTAGATTTTCCGGAACCGGATGGTCCGATCACTACCATGACATCACCTTTGTGAATTGTCGTTGTCACCCCGTCAAGTGCCTTGATCGTGCCCATTTTATAGTGCTTTTTCAAATCCGTTACCTGGATCAGACTATCTCTTGTCTCCACGGCTCATTCTCCTTTCAAAGTACGCAATCAGCTTCGAGGTCGGGAAGCACAGGCAGAAATATATCGCAGTTGCAACAAGAAGCGGCTCGATAATAACAAAGGTTGCTCCTTTTACTGCATTTACAGCCGACATAATATCCTGTACACCGATCGTATAAGTAATTGCAGACTCTTTAATAATTACTACGAATTCGTTTGCAATTGCCGGAAGAATATTTTTCAATGCCTGCGGCAAAATGATATAACGCAGATTCTGTGCCTGCGAAAGACCAAGAGATCTTGCGGCCTCCGTCTGTCCTCCGTCAATTGACTGAATGCCGGACCGCATAATTTCGCACAGATACGCGCCGGAATTCATTCCAAGTGCAACTACACCCGGAAAAAAACGATCAAATTTAATAAATCCGAATAACCGAAATGATGGAAGCTGAATCATGCTGAACACACCGTAATAAATAATAAAAATCTGAACAATAACCGGTGTGGAACGAAGTATTTCCACGTACGCAGTCGCAAGAAAGCTCAGCGGATTAAAGCGGCTGATCACCGTCAGCACACCTCCATCCCTTGGATGTCCTTCCCTGTCAAGTCCAAGGAAACGAAGCGGCCGAAAATCGGACAGCCTCATCAGTGCCAGCAAAAGTGCAATGCAAAATCCTATTGCCACCGTAAACATTGAAAGCAGAACTGTAACCAGCAGTCCCTGCCGGAACAGCTCTGCATACGGCGCAATCAATGAAAAATTACTTAATTTGATAAAACTGTCCATTTTATACCCTTTCTCTTTCTGTCTGTTCCCAATTTTTCACAGCGCTGCAAAAAGCTGCTGCATTCAGCCTGATTCACATCGTGCAGCAGCTTTCTTTGAGCAGCTTCCGTTTTCTTTTCCGGATTTCTCTGCTCTTTTTCCAGTACACAGCTTTCAACGACTGTGTCCATAAAATGATCTTACTCTGTTACAGCTTCCGTTTCTGCTGAAACATCACCGTTTTCATCCAGAAGACCTTCATACTTTTCACCAGAAGCAAGTGCATTTGCTTCTGCAATGTACTCTTCCAAAGATCCGTCTGCTTTCGCAGCTGCAATTGCCTCATTCACAGCAGCAAGAAGCGCCTCATTTCCCTTGGAAACACCGATAGAGGATCCAACTACATCGTACGGTACATCTGCAACGATCTCAAGATCCGGATAATTTTTCTGATAGCTCTTTGCCACATCTGTCTCAATATAAGCTGCATCCAGTTTGCCTGCCAGCAGCTCAGAAATAATATCTGTTACCTTCGGAAGCGATACGATATCTGCATCCGGAGAGTTTTTCTGTGCAAGATCAAGCTGGATCGAACCGGTCTGAGCTCCTACAGAAACGGATGGATCATTGACTGCATCAGTAGAATTATACGTATCTGCATTATCCTTCACTGTTACAAGGGACTGACCTCCCTCATAGTAAATATCGGAAAAATCCATCGCAGCTTCACGCACCGGATCCGGTGACAGTCCTGCCATACCAAGGTCCACTGATTTCGTCTGCAGCTCAGTCAGTACACCGTCAAAGTCTACCGTAACAACCTCAAGCTCCAGTCCCATATAATCAGCAATATACTGCGCAAGTGCCATATCAAAACCTGCCAGCGATGGTGTACCGTCCTCATCGATTGCATAAAATTCATACGGAGCGAAATCCGGGCTTGTTGCAACTGTAAGCTTTCCGTCTGTAACAGTCTCCACTGATGACAGATCCACCTTTTCTTCTGTCGTTGTTTCCGTACTTTCTTCAGCAAAGGCAGTCATAGAGCATGCCATGCATCCTGCCAGCACAAGTGCAAATAATCTCTTTTTCATACTTTTACCTCCCTGCATATATATGCATATTTATAAGTTTTAAATGAACTTGTTTTATTATAGCCCATTTTCTAAATTATGCAAGAGGAAAAAGTCACCTTTCCCGGATTTTCTGTAATTTATTCCTTCTTTCTCCCAAAAAAGAAAGAAATGCAGACTGCTGCTCCGGCTATCAGCGCATCGCGGATCTCCGTCCCCCAGAAAAAATAATATCTGTCTGCAATGCAATAAGCTGTATAAATTGCTGTTCCAATCAAAAATGAAAGCAGAAAGCGAGCTGCCTGCGCACGTCCTTTTTTCTTTCTTCCATTCATTCCTGCCCAGTCACTTCGTCCGGTCAGAATCATTAAAATTCCAAGTACATCCAGCAGTGCCAGGCATACAAGCCCAAAATCCTTTATTTTTCCAAAATAAGTAATCGGAACTATACGGATAGAAAGAAGAATAATCGCCGTTCCAGCCAAAAGCAGCCACAAATCAAAAATAATGTCTGTCCGTTTCCTGCCCTTTTCTGCCATACCATCTATCTTCCTTTCCCTGCATGTTTCGCCGATTTAACAGTCACAGTGGTTTCCTCCACTGCTTTTTTTCAAAGACTCTCTTTGCTCCGGCATTCCGTTTCGCTCTTCCCACATTACAAGAAGTGTTCCTTCTCTTACTTCAACACTGCTCTTTTCGCCGATAAATTCATTGCTGACCCCCAGCGCCCTGTCATTTCTCAGTCCGGCATTCTCCAGCGTATACTTCAGCCCTTTTTCCCATACGCCAAAAGACTGATCCGTCATACTGAAGACAGAAATCATTCCCTGCGCCTCTTTCCCAAAAGAAATCCTCTCTTCTGTCAGCGCTGTTATTACGCTATTTTCCCCGATCAGGTACGCTTTTTGTCCCATTTTTGAAAGTTTTGTCAGCAACTGAACATTCGCTATCGTATGATCAAGCCGCTTTCCGCCGAGACCGCCATATAAATAAAAAAGCCGGTACCCTCTTTCCTGTGCATAAAAAACAGCCAATGCCATATCCGTATCGTCCTTGATCGGTGAATGTTTCAAAATATGCTCATGCTCCGGCACATACTCCAGCGAATCAAAATCGCCAAGCAGTACATCCGGATAAATGCCAAGCTGTTTCAGATACGCATAACCACCGTCCGCTGCGATCACAAGATCTCCTTTCTGTGGCATTCCATCCAGTTTTTCAAAGCTGCCGGCTCCTACAATGTAGCATGCTTTTTCTGAATTTTTCGATTCTGTTTTTTCATTTTTCACTCTGTCTCTTTGTGTCTCCTCCTGCATGATGCCGTCTTTCCTTTTCATTATTTTTGTTTCCTGTTTTATTACTTTTTACCCTACTCAAAAAAGCTGCCGCATAATGCGGCAGCCTCTCTGTCTTATTTCTGCCTATCTGTATGATTAAACCGGATAAGCTTTATTCTTTTCA
>CAKRPI010000051.1 GCA_934376945.1 uncultured Lachnospiraceae bacterium
GGGAGTCGAACCCCCGGCACGTGGTACCGGAAACCACTGCTCTATCCTCTGAGCTACAGACGCATTTTTAATACTTATTTATCATAGCACAGGATTTTCGAATTGTAAAGATTGATTTTTTTATTTTTCCGCAATTTCTTTAATTTTCGATACAAATAACACAACTTCCGCCCTTTCAGATAAAAGCTCTGTAAGGGCGGAAAGATTCTGTAGTATCCAAATTCTCAGGGGATTTTCCCGTTTTATTTATTCTGTCTTCTTTTTTTCTTCTCAGATACCACAGTTCCAATCAGTAACATAAGTCCTGCTGTCATCCCGAAAACTGCCGGAAGGAAATTTGTCGGGTCTCCTGTTTTTACTGTTCCCGGTGTCGTCGGACGTTTCCGTTCTGTTTCTGATTCTTTTGTTGTTTCTTTTTCCGTTTCACTTTCTGATTCTTTTGTTGTTTCTTTTTCCGTTTCGCTTTCTGATTCTTTGGTCGTTTCTGTTTCTGTTTCGCTTTCCGTTTCTTTCGGTAGTTCCGTTTCCGTCTCTGTTTCCGTTTCTGCTTCTGTCTCCGTTTCTGTTTCCGTTTCTGTCTCAATTTCCGGAACAGGTCGGTCATACATGATTACTTGTTGGATTTTCATTGTGTCTTTCACCGTAAAACGTATTGTTTCTGCTGTCTCATAACCGTCAGGTGCTGTAATTTCCGTCAGCTCATACGTACCTTGTTTGAGCCGGACCAAATGGGGTTCCTGTTCTGAAGTCCACGTTTCAATCGTATTCCCTTCCAGATCTGAAATTTTCAAAATGGCACCTGGAAGCTCTTCTTCTCCGGTGATCGCTCTTTTTGAGACTACAACCTGCAATGGCATATCCTTCATAACTACCTGCTGGAGCTCTGCAGTTTCTGTTACTTCAAATTCTACAGATTCTGCTGTTGCATAATAATCCGGCGGAGCAATCTCTGTCAGTATATAAATGCCGCATGGAAGCTGAAAACGATGAGGTTCCTCTGTAGAATACCACCGGGTAATTTCATTCCCGTCAGTATCACAAATACTTAAAAGTGCACCAGGAAGTTCCTCTTTGCCTGTAATATCCTGTTTTGAAATCTCGACTTCAATTGGTCTGTCATACATGACTACTTTCTGGATTTGGGCTGTATCTGTCACCTCGAATGTGATCGTCTCTGCTTTGCAGTATCCGGCCGGTGCAGCTATTTCTGTCAGAGTATAAGTTCCGACTGCCAGATTCAGATAGTGTGGTTCTTCAGAAGAAGTCCAGTCTTCTATCAGCTCTCCATTTTCATCACGAACAGTCAGCTGTGCTCCGGGCAGTTCTTTTTCCGTTGTAATATCCTGCTTTGAAATCTGTACCTGAATCGGCGCATCATACATTTCAACCTGCTGAAGCACAACATTTTCATTCACTTCAAATAGAATCGTCTCTGCCTTTGCATATTTATCCGGTGCCGCAATTTCTGTTAATGTATATTTTCCTGCCGGAAGATTCAAAAGATGTGGTTTTTCTTCTGAAATCCAGCTTTCAATAAGTGCCCCTTCTTCTGTGCGTATTTCAAGAGAAGCTCCCGGCAGTTCTCTTTGTCCTGTAATCTCTTTTTTGGAAATCTGAACCTGGATCTGTTCATCCTCCATAATAACCTGCTGTACTTCCAGGCTGTCCGTAAGAGTAAAAGAAATCGTTTCTGCTTTTGCATAACCAAGCGGAGCACGGTCTTCGGTCAGTGTATAGCTGCCAGCAGCCAGCCCTTTGATTCGATGTGGTTTTTCTTCTGAAATCCACTGTTCTACTATATTTCCGGCTGCATCCCGCAGCGTAAGAAGCGCGCCGGGAAGCTCCCTGTCACCTGTAATATCCCATTTTGTAATTTCCACCTGATTTGCCTGATTGCTGATCTTCAGGGTGTAGCATGCCTGACCTTCAATCCGTCCGTCTTTGTCAACAGATATTTTATATAATCCTGTTTCTCTGTTATAACCTGGTAATGTGTCAGCCTCATAAATGTAATACGTCGTTGCATGCAAAAGATGATCAATTTCTATTCTTCCGTTCTCATCTGTTACATATGCCGTTCCAAGGGTCGCAAGTACCTCCTCAGAAAGATGAGTTGCGTCCTGTCCAAGTTCGTCCAGCTCCTGTGCTATGAAAATTCGAAAACAGATTCCGGAAAGTGGAATCGGACAGTCCTCTGTTGCGTCTGCATCCTCCTTCTGAATGATCAGTGTTGTTTTTTCATTGATAACAGAAATTTCTGTCTGTGCAATTGTTTTCATGCGGTCAAAAGTCAGTTCGGTTTCCCAGATATGGTCGGAAGTTGCATAACCGTCACAGGAAGTCATTTCACGAATTACATATTTTCCAAGATAAAGTTCCGGAGACTGTGCCATGCCATCTGCATTGGTGGAAACAAGCGCTACCTGCGTTCCCTTTTTCAGTTCGACAGATCCGCTGTCTGTCTTCATGGTAAGAATTGTCCCCATTGGATCTGTGATATCTTCTGCCGTATAAATTGCAAAGGTAAACCCTTCTCCCAGTGCCAATTCTGTTTTTGAATCTTTTTTCAGAATTTTAATGACACCTTTCTGCATATCATCAAAGCATTCCACAATAAGTGGTTCTTTATAGGAATAAGAGCCGTTTACAGTAAAAGAAACCGGTTCTGTAATCAGATAATTTTCAGGAGCTTCTATTTCCTTTAACGTATAAATTCCCTTTTTCAATGGTTTTGTCAGATATATTTTTCCTTCTTCGTTTGTCGTAAACGTATCCGTCATTTTTCCATAATCCAGATTGTCCTGCATTATAATCGCATTTCCATCACGATCTAAGATCTGAAATTTTGCACCTGCTTTTGGAATGATATTTCCGGTCTGCCTGTCCTTTTTCACAATCTCAAGCATTGCATTTTCCACATCATTTGTTACAACATATTTCACTTGTATACCATCCTGTGTAATCTGGATTTTTGCTTCCTTCAGTCCGGAATAGCCCTCTGGTGTGGTATTTTCATCTTCCTTCAGTGTCCATGTGCCATATACCAGTTCCTGAGCCTTCGTTGCTGCATATCCATACTGATCTGTAATAATTTCTGTATCTGCTACAGCAGGATCTTCGTGTGTCAGCGTAAAGCGGATTCCAGAAAGTTCCCCTCGGTGAATCCATTCCTGAAGGATAGATTCATCGTAGCTGTCATCCAAAAACTTCATCAGCATCAGACTTCCGCGAATAACCGGATCATAGGATTCGATCCGATAGGACTTTCTGCCATCATCTGCTACAGTCACTTCATGTATCAGTGGATCCATACCGTATCCCTTCGGTGCTTTTGTTTCCTTCAGATAATATACGCCCGGAAGCATTGGTGTACTCATGGCATAACCGGAAGCATTAAGTACCAGTACTTCAACGGGAATACTGCATTTTTCATCCTGATAAATGGTATACTCCGCCTTTTCGAATGATACCGCATTATTATTTGGAGCTGGCTTTCCACTCTCTTTATCATATTTCTGAATTTCGATCGGTTTACGAAGAATTTGTTCTTTCGATGCGATCGGATAAACTGCAGTCTGATCTGAAAGCTTCATATCCACACGATAAATGGATGTATCAATTTCATATCCTTTGGGCCGTTTTGTTTCTTTTACATAATAAACAGCAATGGGAAGCTTTTTACTCCGCGCATATCCCAGCGCGTTTGTTGTCATAACATCAACCTCTTTGGTGCATGCAGCATCTGAATAGACAGAATACTGTGCTCCCTGAAAGGATACCGCTTCGTTTGCCGGCACCTTTTCGCCTGTTTCCTTATCATATTTCTGGACTGCGATCTGGCGTTCCTGTATTTCCTCGTCTGAACGCACCGTATATATTTTCAGCAGTTTTTCAGAATCAATCTCTACCTTATGAATGGTTTTATCCAGATTGTATCCTGCAGGTGCCACTGTTTCTTTTACGAAATAAATTCCAAGAGGAAGCTCTCTGCTTTCTGCTTTTCCAGAATTATCTGTGGTAAGAACCTCGACCTCCTTCGTGCAGGCGGCATCACTGTAAATGATATACTTTGCACCGCGAAAAGATACTTTTTCATTATAAGGCTGCGCTTTCCCGGTAATACGGTCATATTTCTGAATCCGGATTTTTGCCGTTTCAGGCATTTCTTCTGATTTTACTGAGTATACTTGCACCGTTTTGTCTGTATTCATCGTTACCTTATGAACGGTTTTGTCTAAAGTATATCCTTTCGGCGCCTTTACTTCTTTTATGTAATACGTGGCAATCCGCAATTCTGAGCTTTTGGCATAACCGGATGCATTTGTGCGGATTGTTTCTATTTTCTTTGTACAGGCATCATCGCTGTAAATTCCGTATTCCGCATCAGCAAAAGAAAATTTTCCGCTGTATGGCTTTGCATTTCCTGTAAGTGCATCATATTTTTGAATCGCAATCGCTTTTTTTACCGGCTGCTCACGGGAGCTGACCGGATATATGGCAGTTTCTCCGTCCTGTACCATAGCGATACGGTGAACAACAGAATCAAGCTCATATCCAAGCGGTGCTTTCGTTTCCTTTATATAGTATACTGCCAGCGGCAGCAGATCACTTTTTGCATAACCATTTTTATCCGTTTTCAGAATGGTTACTTTTTTTGTACATGCATCATCAAGATAAACCGTATATTCTGCAGCTTCAAACGTTCCGCCGAGTGCAGACGGCTTTCCTGATTCTGCATCATATTTCTGAACAGAAAGCATTTTCTGAATCGGTTCTTCATATGAAATGAAGGTTGCTGTCTCTCCCGAAACAACTTTGAGCGTGTAAAGCTTTGGATCCAGCTTATAACCTTTCGATGCTTTTGTTTCTTTTACATAATACGTACCTGCATCCAGTTCCACCCGGTTTGTTTTGCCATCTGCAGTCGTTGTAAGTGAAGTGACCGGCTCTTTGCAGTCAGGATCCTTATATATTGTATAAACGGCACCTGCAAGAGAATAGCGTTCCTCATTTAACAGTCTGGTGCTTTTGGAAATTGCATCCAGCTTCTGCACATACGCAGTTCCTTTTTTGGGGATTTCCGGAATTTTTACTTTCAAAAACAGTTCCTTTTCTCCTGAATAATACGAGAAACCAATATCCTGATACCCCTTCAGTCCCAGCTTCAACGCCTGATAATCAACCGGGAATTTACAGGACAGCGTAAGTTCTTTCAGGCCTGCTGCAACTGTACTGTCCGCTTCCAGATGAAAACGATCTCCTCCCCGTAATGTTGCCTTTCCGGTAAAATGTTCACCTGTGGTCTCATTTACAAGGGTAATTCCCTTTGGAAGTATTACAATCGCCGCATTTTCCTCAAATGATTTGTAGATCGTTGTCTGTGTAACACTTTTATCAGACGATTTCTGATAGGTTGCCTGAAGTTCTGCTATCGTGAGACAGGAGTTTGGATTTGGCATTCGGTTAATATAAGATGCGAGATCTTTCACCAGAGCTACCCCTGCTTCGTTGAGAACATTCGTATAATCTGAGTTATAATTCCAGTCTGTTCCGTTTAAATAAAAATAACTGAGTACATAATGTGTAATGGTATAATAATTACTGTTCGTGCTGCAGCCGGCATTGTCCATTACTGCCTTAAGATTTACGCTGCTTCCATCACTTAGCTCTATGGTCTTCCCCCATGCAGGACCTCCATACAGATAGAACATGCCCTTTGACATCCGACGCTCGCTCTGCGTTCCGGTGGTTCCATCCAGGTATTCTGTTGTATCTTTGTCATAAACGGTGCCACTCCCCGGCGATTTCAGTCTTGGCTGAATGCAGTAAGCTTCCCGGACAATTTTACTTCCGTCGTTTTCAAAAAAGACTACCGTTTTATGCGTTGAAGCTGCATGTCCGTTATTCAGAATGGATGGTGCCGAGCAAACACCGCTTACAACCAGCTTAAAACGATCCGGTACCGGATCTTCTTCTTCCTCAGCGGTCAGTAATACGTTTTCATTTCCGCTGCTGATCAGAAGCAGTACATTCGCTTCCGGCATTTCAAAAGAAAATAGTTCTTCTTTTTCTTCGTAAAAAAGTTCAAGCTGTTCCTGACAAAAAGCCATTTCAAGTTCTGTAACAGAAGCATTCTTAATCTTGTATGCGGCAATTTCAAGCATGTCCAGATCTTCTGCTGCCTCCAGCGTAAACATTACTTTTTGCCCCTTCTGATACCAGCAGGTATCCGCGCAGAATGTAATTTTATATTCTGTGCTTTCCGGAAACAAGACCTCATAGTGTCCTTCCGGTATTGACAGATCTGCCCATTCATCCTCTGTTGCTTCTTCACTTTCTGTTTCTTCAGTGTCTTCCAAAACTGTTTCAGATTCTTCCTCTGAACCTGTAAATTCTGACTCAGACTCCGATGGGAATTCCGTGAACTGACACTCTCTGCCATCCTCGGATGCTTCTTCTGTACAAAGCTCTGTCTCTTCAGGCGCTTCTTCTGTACAAAGCTCTGTCTCTTCAGACGCTTCTTCTGTACAAAGCTCTGTCTCTTCGGACGCTTTTTCTGTACAAAGTTCTGTCTCTTCGGATGCTTCTTCTGTCCAAAGTTCTGTCTCTTCGGGCGCTTTTTCTGTACAAAGTTCTGTCTCTTCGGATGCTTCTTCTGTCCAAAGTTCTGTCTCTTCGGGCGCTTCTTCTGTTCCAAAATTTTCTTCATGATTCTCTTCTTCGAAATTTTCTGCTCCGGTATCTTCTGTCTCTTCCTGAATTTTTTCCGGATCAGTTTCCTGTGGCGTCAAAGCTTCTTTGTATTCTGTTTGAGCCTCTCTTGGATTTTCTGTTATTAACTCCGCTGTATTATTTTCATCTGTACTTTCTGTGATTGTCTCATCCGGGCTTTCCAATGGTAAAAATTCTGCATGAAAGGTAAGATTTTCTTCCGGCATTGGAAAAGCCACCATGTGATCTGTAATCTTCACAGGCTGTTCGATACCATTTCTGATCACCTGCATTTTTTCAGTTTTCCATCCCTCTTTTGGGATTACCTGAAAAGAAACGTCTTCTTCTGCTTCGTACAAAAGTATAATATTTTGTTCTGCATTCTCCTGGTCTTTTCTATGAGATGATTCATAACGGTAATCACACGTCTCGTAAATCGGCAGGGTAACCGTATACTGTTTTTTTTGTACTGTCTGTTCTTTTTCTGCAATTGCAGCTCGTACGTTTCCGATTCCGCTTCCGGTCACAAAAACACTCAGTGCCATCAGAAAAGACAAGATTCGTTTACTTTTTCCTTTCATTTGAGTCCTCCTTTTTCTCTTTTGGGCATTACGTTAATTGTTTTTTGTTGTTGTTTTTCAGACTTTTCGTAAATAATTGCAAGAAATGTACAGCCTGTCATAAAAATCAGTATCAGAAGTGACAGCAATGGAACCAGAAACATGCTAATCAAAAGAATTCCTATCATTTTCTTCCTTTCTTTTTCTTTACGTTTTGATTTTACCTTGCTTATTTGCTTCTTTCGGTTCTTCCGTCCCATGCAAGTGTCAGCAATTCCACGCTGCGCGTGTAAAGATAGACAGAATCGCTTAGAACCTCTTCTTCTGCGACATGCTCTTCATTAATTTCTTTCACCATCTCATGAAGGCTTTGTGCAGTAAGCCCCTCAAGCACTGGTACGATAATACACTCATGAATACTGCTTGGAAGAATGTAATAATCATTCTGAAGCTTTTCTGCAATCTGACGGCAAACAGATGGAAGCAATATCTTTGCAGCGCCAAAATATTTTTCCCGGTTTGTCAGCACATACATCGGCACCGCCTGCTGAAAAAGCTGCTCTGCACATCCAGTCATTTCATGAATCAGTCCGGCAAGACTGATAAACTCCGTTTCCAGCAGTTCCGGCATATTTTCCATTGCAATTTGATCAAGTTCTTTTTCTGTGATTTTCCATATTTTCAAATGGTCCTTTTTCACAAGAATACTCGCACTGCCAAATGTACTGTCATCCATTTTGTAATAATAAACAACTGCCAGATCAAGAAAATAACGGTGCGGAACCTCTTGCAGCAATGCCTGATTCATTCCAGCGTGAATCAGTTTGCAGGCGATGTGATCTTTTACCATTTCAAAATTCGTATAAAAAGTCATATCATACCTGGTTGGCTTTTCTGTCCTGGCATGATATTCCAGAATTTCTTCTGTGATCTGATCAATCGATACTCCATACTGATACTGACTGAAAAACGGGCGAAGCCAGATTGCCGGAGAAACATTCTCTCCTTTTCGCAAAATTGTCAGACCGTCTACACAGGGAATGTTATTTTTTAAAATATGGCTGACACTGACTTTAGCCTCTTTTCCTGCTGCATTCTGTACATTTTGCCGAATTAACCCTATGAATTCCTGATATTCCAAACTGTTACCACCTTTCCGTCTGATAAATGTCTCTTTTTAAATAACATATATCATTTATGTATTAACAAATATATATCATAGAATGTCACACTTTGCAAGTTTGTATTCTTATTTTATTAATTTTTAATAATTTAAAAACAAAAAACTGCCGCAAAGCAATGATCTCTCATTTGCTTTGCGGCAGTTTTTTGTTTTCTGATATTATCTACAGGTAGTATATTTTTCTGATACGGAATCAATCAGACACGGGAGAGATATTCTCCGGTTCTGGTATCGATCTTCAGTTTGTCACCTGTCTCTACAAACAGCGGTACGTATACAACAGCGCCTGTCTCTACGGTTGCCGGTTTTGTTGCACCGGTCGCTGTATCACCCTTGAAGCCCGGTTCTGTATCAGTTACTTCAAGCTCTACAAACAGCGGTGCCTCTACTGCAAATACGTTTCCGTTGTGTGAACAAACCTTTACCATTTCATTCTCTTTCACGAATTTCAGTGCATCGCCGATCGTCTCATTGTTCAGAGCAATCTGATCATAAGTTTCTGTATTCATGAAGTAGAACAGATCCCCATCATTGTAAAGATACTGCATTTCTACGCGGTCAATTCTTGCAGTCGGGAATTTCTCTGTCGGACGAAATGTCTTCTCAACTACACCACCATTGATGATGTTCTTCAGCTTTGTTCTTACAAACGCAGCACCTTTACCCGGTTTTACATGCTGGAATTCGATAATCTGATAAATATTTCCCTCCATCTCCAAAGTAACACCGTTTCTGAAATCTCCTGCTGATACCATTTGCTGTATTCCTCCTTAAATTTATCTGGCAGTTATGCTCTTTTATGATTTACTCATGACAGGAAACTGCCGGTCTGCGAACCAGTCTGTCCGCTTTGGCACAATTCTCTTCTATCTCTTCTGCCATGTCACATTATCTTTAGTATTCTACCGTATCCTGCAATATTTTTCAACTGTTTTTTTAGGATAAAGCGATTTCCTCTTTTTTCTTGACATCTTCTCCTTCCCTTCTTACAATATTGTAATACTGGGATTTTGTTTCAATAGCCCAAATAAAGAAAAGGAGAATTTATCATGCTCATTCAAAACGGCCTCATTCTTTTTCCAGACACAAAACAGCAGTTATCCGGTGATCTGCGGATCAAAGACGGGGTAATTTTTGAAATTGAAACCTGTGGAATTCTTAAGCCGGAGCCAGGGGAAACCGTCATCGATGCGTCTTCCTGCACTGTAGCTCCCGGTTTGGTCGATATTCACGTACATTTCCGCGATCCAGGATTTACCTATAAAGAAGATATTCACACCGGTGCAATGGCAGCAGCTGCAGGTGGATTTACAACCGTAATCTGTATGGCAAATACAAAACCAGTCGCTGACAACCCGAAAATGGTATCGGATATTCTTGCTCGTGCAAAAGAAGAACCGATACGCGTCCTTCAGACCGGCGCAGTCAGCGTTGGCATGAAAGGCATGGAATTGACTGACTTTGAAGCCCTTGCAAAAGCAGGCGCCTGCGGCTTTACAGATGACGGTATTCCTCTGACGGACGAAAAGCTCGTGGAAGAAGCTATGCAGCGAGCCAAAGCACTGGATCTCCCCCTCTCCTTTCACGAAGAAGATCCTGTTTTTATTGAAAAATCCGGCACGAATCGCACTGCTCCAGCTATTGCAGAGGACATTATGGTCGCACGGGACTGTATGCTTGCGCTTCATACCGGAGCCACCATTGACATTCAGCATATCAGTTCCAAAAATTCTGTTGCGCTTGTGCGAACGGCAAAGAAGCTTGGTGCCCCGGTCTTTGCAGAAGCAACACCGCACCATTTTACACTGACAGAGGACGCAGTTGAAACATACGGTACTTATGCCAAAATGAATCCGCCGCTCCGTACAGAAGAAGACCGCCTCGCAATCATAGAAGGGCTTGCTGATGGAACGATCGATTGTATTGCGACAGACCATGCACCGCACAGCACAGAAGAAAAACATCGTGAAAATTTCTTTGATGCGCCAAGCGGAATCACCGGTCTTGAAACGTCTCTCGCACTGGGGATCACATCACTTGTACGTCCAGGACACCTGACACTGATGCAGCTGATAGAAAAAATGTCTTTGAACCCTGCAAAGCTCTACCATCTTTCTGCCGGAACTATTGCAAAGGGTGCTCCTGCTGACCTTGTTATTTTTAACCCGGAAGAAGAATTTATTCCACAGCAGTATCAGTCCAAAGCAGAAAACACGCCGTTTACCGGCTGGAAGCTCCATGGAAAGGTACATTATACGATCTGCCGCGGTGAAATTGCATGGGCTGATCCATCAAAAAATCTTTAAAATGAAAGCCAGGAAATTTTGCAAACAATATGCAAAATGCCTGGCTTTTAATCACTTCTTATTTCAGTGAGAGTCTTTTTGACGGAGATAAAAATGCAGCACAATCTTTTCCAGATACCGCTTCAGCACAATCTGGATTTCTTCTTTTGGATGAATCGGCTTTACTAAAATAGAATGAATTCCGGCGCGCCTGGCTCCAAATACATCCGTAAAAAGCTGATCACCAACAAATACTGTATTTTCTGTGTCCGTTCCCATCTTTTCCATCGCTTTCCGATAGCTTTTTACAGCAGGCTTATGTGCATTCTCAATATAATCCACACCAATATTACGATTAAACAGCTGCACTCTTGGCAGCTGATTGTTTGAGAGCAGACAACAGAAAAAGCCTATGTTTTTCAAATCTGAGAATAATGCTTCTGCGCGCTTATCAGCCGGTGCGCCATGTGGCACCAGCGTGTTATCGATGTCGAAGATCACACCTCGATATCCTTTTTTATAAAGTGCATCAAAATCAATCTCATACGTTGAATCCAGGTATTCATCGGGATAAAACATGTGCAGAAAACTCATTTGGTATAAATCCTTTCTGTCTTAATTTGTTTTCATCTTTCTTTCCAAAGCCTATACTGCAAAATCAAACAGTGACAGCTGATTGGATTCCGGAAGACTGTCAAGGATATTCAGATCTGACAAAAGATCAACGACCGTCTTACTGACCTTCGTCCGGTTACGGAAATCATCTTTTGAGAGGAACGGCCCATCCTTTACCGCATCCACAACCGCTTCTGCCGCTTTATCTCCAAGGCCGGAAACAGTACTAAGCGAAGGAAGCAGTTTTCCGTCTTTTATCTTAAAACGGCTCGCACCGGATTCATAAATATCAATTGGCTGAAACTCAAATCCTCTGGCGTACATTTCCCTCACAACTTTCATGTCACGATACGTATCCTGCTCTTTTTTACTTAAAGTATCCATCCGTTTTTCATAGTCCTGCATATGGCGCAGAAGACGGTCCTGCCCAAGGCACATCAGTTCATAATCAAATCCCGGCGCACGGATACTGAAAAATGCAGCGTAATAGGCAAGCGGATAAAAAATCTTACAGTAGGCGATTCGATAAGCCATCATAACGTAAGCTGCCGCATGTGCTTTCGGAAACATATATTTGATTTTTTTACACGACCAGATATACCAGTCCGGCACACCGTGTGCAGTCATCTCGGTTTCCCACTCCGGCTTCAGTCCTTTTCCTTTTCGGACGCTTTCCATAATTGTAAAAGAAAGCTCACTGTCAAGTCCTTTGCTGATCAGATAGATCATAATATCATCTCTTGTACAGATTGCTGTAGAAATGGTTGCTTTCCCTTCTGCAATCAGCGTCTGTGCGTTTCCCAGCCATACATCCGTACCGTGTGCCAGGCCTGCGATCCGGACCAGATCAGAAAAATATTTAGGCTTTGTATCCAGAAGCATCTGAATTGCAAACTCCGTTCCAAATTCCGGGATTCCAAGGCAGCCAAGCTGACAGCCCCCGATATCATCCGGTGAGATGCCAAGCGCATTCGTCGAAGCAAAAAGTGACATGACCGACGGATCATCCAGTGGAATTTTTTTCGCATCGATTCCGGTCAGATCCTCCAGCATACGGATCATGGTCGGATCATCGTGTCCGAGAATATCAAGCTTTAACAGGTTGTGATCGATCGAATGATAGTCAAAATGTGTTGTAATAATGTCCGTTGTCATATCATTTGCCGGATGCTGTACCGGCGTAAAGGAGTAGATTTCTTCCCCTACCGGAAGCACAATGATACCGCCCGGATGCTGACCGGTCGTTCTGCGGACCCCTACACATCCCTTTACAATGCGGTCAATCTCACAGTTACGTTTTCGGATTTCACGTTCCTCATAATATTTTTTTACATAACCAAACGCCGTCTTATCTGCCAGCGTACCAATCGTTCCGGCACGGAATGTCTGACCCGCACCGAAAATTACCTCCGTATATTTGTGTGCCTTACTCTGATAATCACCGGAAAAATTCAGATCGATATCCGGCTCTTTGTTCCCCTTAAATCCAAGAAAGGTTTCAAAAGGAATATCATGCCCTTCCTTTTTCAGCTTTGTACCACATTTCGGGCAGTCTTTATCCGGCATATCACAGCCGGACATACCGGAGAATTTCTTTACATCCTCTGAGTCAAAATCACTGTAATGACAATTCGGACAAATATAATGAGGACTGAGCGGGTTAACCTCTGTAATACCGGACATGGTTGCAACGAATGATGAACCGACCGAACCACGGGAACCAACCAGGTATCCGTCTGCATTTGATTTCCATACAAGCTTTTGCGCAATGATATACATAACTGCAAATCCATTGGAGATAATGGAGTTCAGTTCACGCTCTAATCGTTCCTCAACAACAGCCGGAAGCGTTTCTCCGTAAATCTCATGCGCCTTTTCATAACAAAGATTCCTCAGAATCTGATCCGAATGCTCAATTACAGGCGGACATTTGTCCGGCCGTACCGGTGAGATTTTTTCACACATATTTGCAATTTTCACTGTGTTTGAAATTACAACCTCATGTGCTTTTTCTTCTCCAAGATAGGAAAATTCTTCCAGCATTTCTTCCGTCGTGCGCAGATAAAGCGGTGCCTGCTCATCCGCATCCTTAAAGCCCTTACTGGCCATGATGATCCTTCGGTATACTTCGTCCTTCGGATCCAGAAAGTGGACATCGCACGTTGCCACAACCGGACGGTTGTAGCGTTCCCCAAGCTCCACGATACGCCGATTCAGATTTTTCAGATCATTTGTGGTTTTGCGGTCTTCATAGTCCTCACGTGTCATAAACATGTTATTGCCAAGCGGCTGGATTTCCAGATAATCATAAAAGTTTACCAGCCTTGCGATTTCCGGTTCCGGTGCATCACGCAGCAAAGCACGGTAAAGCTCACCGGCCTCACAGGCAGAACCAAGGATCAGACCCTCTCGGTATTTCTGCAGAATACTTTTTGGCACTCTCGGTCGACGGTTATAATACTGAAGATGAGACCACGATACCAGCCGATATAAATTGACTCTTCCAATATCGTTTTTAGCCAGAATAATTGCATGGTATGTCGGAAGTTTTTTAATCTGTGATTCCGAGGAACGTCCCAGCGCGTTGAGTTCTTCCAGTGTTTTAATGTCCTGTTTTTCCAGCATTGTAATAAACTTTTCAAAAATTTCTGCTGTGCAGCCGGCGTCATCCACTGCACGATGATGATTTTCCAATGATACGCCCAATGCTTTCGCCACTGTATCCAGCTTAAAACGATTCAGCTGTGGAAGCAGCACGCGTGCCATTGCAACGGTATCCACAACGGTCTTCTCACACGCAATGCCCAGACGCCTGCAGTTTTCTTCGATAAAGCTCATGTCAAAGGAAGCATTATGTGCCACCATAATACAATCGGAACAAAATTCCATAAACTGCGGCAGAATCGTATCAATTGTCGGAGCAGACAGCACCATCTCATCATTGATGCCGGTCAATTCCTCGATCCGGAATGGAATCGGTACCTTTGGATTGACAAAAGTGCTGAATTTTTCTGTAATCTTTCCGTCCGTTACTTTTACGGCACCAATTTCGATAATCTGATTCTGTACGCAGGAAAAGCCTGTTGTTTCCAGGTCAAATACAACGAAGGAATCATGAATTGTCTGACCTTTTGTATTCACTGCAATTTCTTTCAGGTCATCAACGAGGTAAGCCTCCATTCCGTAAATAACCTTGAAGTTATCGCTGCGGGAAATTGTATGGTTTGCATCTGGAAATGCCTGTACCGCGCCGTGATCCGTAATGGCCAGTGCCGGATGTCCCCATTCTTTCGCCCGCTTTAAGATTGCTGAGACCTCAGAAACACCATCCATATCACTCATCTTTGTATGACAGTGCAGTTCCACACGTTTTTCCGGATACGTATCCACACGCTTTTCACGAAAATCCGGAATTTTTTTCATACCGGTCACATTTCCTATAGACAGCTGGCTGTCATAACGATCAATCGTAGTCACACCGTTCAGCTTGAAAAAAGCTCCTTCTTTAATGACGCCTTTCAGATCATCTGCCTGCTCATTCTTTACAAACATTTTTACGGTGATTGTATCTGTAAAGTCCGTAATATTAAAGATTAACAGTGTTTTTGCGATACGCAGTTCACGCGCTTCAAAGGAAAGAACCTGTCCGCGGATCGTCACGCCGCCGATTTCTCCGGTAATCTGTTCGATTTCCATCGGCTCACCCTCAACATCCCGGCCATAGATAACATCCGGATCATCCGATTTTTTCGTTCCGAATCGATCGCCGGAGAAAAATGTATTTCGTTTTTCCGGTATTTTTTTCGGGATTGCTTCGGTCTCTTTTGATTTCGATATTTTTTCTTTCGATAAATCCTGTTTTTTCTCCGGATTTTTGCTTTTTTTCGTTTCCTCGGAAGCTTCTGGTTTCTTTTTCGCTTCGTCTCCTTTTGCGGCAGCGTACTGCTTTGAAATTTCCGCTACCTCCTGCTCCAGCTCCAAATCGGCATTCTTCCTTCGTCGGCTGGCTGGCGGTTCCACTCGTTTTGTAGAAACATGAAAATCCAGTCCGCATCGTTCACAGAAAATTTTCTCCAGAATTTCAAGAAGCTCCTGCTCTTTTCCGTCAGCAATTACCGTATCCGGTACCTCCAGGCACAGGGTATCCTCCGTAACAAAAACTTTTTTTGAATCATGCATCAGGCTGTAAAGCAATGCATTGTAGTTTTTTAACTCCAGCAGAATACTTGACTCATAAACCGGCATCAGGTTCTGCGGTGTATACTGTTTCGACAAATGAAATTTTTCTATGATTTTCACTGTCATTTTTACATCAGAAAAAAGCTGGTCCATAATTGCCTGTTCCAGCTCAAAAATATGCTTTTTAAAGATCAGTTTTTCACTTTCCAGAAAAATCCGCATAAAATCCCGGTCACGGTTTAATGTGACCCGGTCTAT
>CAKRPI010000052.1 GCA_934376945.1 uncultured Lachnospiraceae bacterium
ATTACCAGAATGCGTGAAGCTGCTGGTTTTTCGGTGAAGGATTTACAGAGCCTGTTTGGATTTGCAACGCCGCAGGCAATCTATAAGTGGCAGAGAGGAGCTGCTGTGCCAACAATTGATAATCTGCTTGTGTTGGCAACGCTTTTTGAGGTGCATATTGAGGAAATCGTTGTGATTGATGGTGACCTCACCATTCCGATCAGTGAATGGAAAGTGAGCCTGGAGGCTGAGATGGAAGAAGCTTCGGATGGATAGACACTTGTTATACGGTAATAACAGGTGTTTTTTTAAAAAAGGATAAATCGAGGGAGAAAAGAGAATGAGATTCGAAAGATGCTTTGGCTGTATGGAAAAAACACAGGATCCGGATGGAATTTGCCCGCATTGCGGATTTGATGCAGCCCATTATGCGGAGGCAGAGTACGTCTTAAGGCCGGGGACAATCCTGCAGGGAAGATATGTGGTCGGAAAACTCCTTGGCAAAGGCGGATTTGGTATTACCTATATCGGATATGATATGTCGCTGGATATCAGGGTGGCAATCAAGGAATATTACCCGGAGGGGCTTGTGGGCAGAAATGCAAAGCAGTCCTCCGAACTGATCTGGTACAGTTCAAAAACGGATGCCAGACACGCGAAAAACAGCCGGGAAAGCCTGCTGAAGGAAGCACGCAGCATGGCGAAAATCGACAGCTTCCAGACTGTGGCACGAGTCAGAGACGTATTTATGGCAAATGAGACTGCGTATCTTGTCATGGATTACATTGACGGCGTAACCCTGAAGAAAGAGGTCATGGAAAGAGGAATCCTGAATTATGACAGGATGCGCACGTATTTACTGCCGATCATGAGAGATCTGGCAGAGATTCATGAGGCTGGAATTATTCATAGGGACATTAGTCCGGATAATATCATGCTGGAGCCGAGCGGAAAAGTACGTCTGTTGGATCTTGGAGCGGCGAAAGATTTGTATAAAACGGCGGCTGCATCAGGCGAAGACGTTCCGGAATCGACGCAGATGGTGTTGAAGCACGGATTCAGTCCGTTGGAGCAGTATAAAATGCACGGAGACATTGGCCCGTGGACGGATGTCTACGCGCTGACGGCGACGATCTATTATCTGGTTTCCGGAAGAGTCCTGCCGACACCGATGGACCGTCTGGATGAAGAGCCGGAAAAAATGGTTCAGGACATGATAAGTCGGCTGTCCATGCCGGAAAAGGCAAAAGAGGGAATGCGGAAAGGACTTGCCATCCTCAAAAAGGATCGAATCAAGAGCATGCGTGAGCTTGCGGAGTATTTTACGGAAGCGGCGCCGCAGCCAGCTCCCAAACCACAGCCACAGCCACAGCCGCAGCCCAAACCACAGCCGCAGCCGGAACCGAAGCCGGTGTCTGAACCAAAACGGGAAGCGCAGCCAGAGTCGAAAATGCAGTCGGAACCCAGGGCAGCAGCAAAACCACAGCTGGCGCCGGAAGAGCAGTTTAAACCGCCATTGGAAATGAAAGTGGACAGAGGGGACGATTTTAAGAAAGGAATTGTGCTTTTTGTGGGCGGTATTCTGCTCGTCGGAGTGGGCTTAGGATTGCGGTCAGCGGATAAAAAGAATGGGATACCGACAGCCAAAGTACAGACAGAGAAGAAGGGAACGAACCGAAGTATAACGGAGGATGCGAAGGAAACGACGGTATATGCGGAGGATTATGAGGAGACACAGGAATATACGGGAGACTATAAATCAACGGTAGAAGCGAACGAAACAGATGTTGAAGAAATTCTTAATCTTGCAACGGCATATATGCTTGGAGATGGAGTTTCAAAAGATTATAAGAAAGCAGCGGAACTGTATCAACAGGCAGCGGATGTAGGAAATACAGATGCCAAGTTTTTGCTTGGACTTCTGTACGAGAGAGGAGTCGGTGTAACTCAGGATTACAAAAGAGCAGCAGAATTGTATCAGCAAGCGGCAAATGCGGGAAATGCAGATGCAATGGATGGTCTTGGATGGTTGTATGAAGCGGGAGAAGGAGTAGAACAAGATTATAAGAAAGCAGCAGAATTGTATCAGCAGGCGGCAAATGCGGGAAATGCAGATGCAATGGATGGTCTTGGACGGTTGTATGAAGCGGGAGAAGGAGTAGAACAAGATTATAAGAAAGCAGCAGAGTGGTATCAGAAGGCAGCGGAAGCGGGGAATGCGGCAGCAATGAATAATCTTGGAGCACTGTACGGCAGCGGAAATGGGGTAGAGCAGAATTACAAGAAAGCATTGAAATGGTATCAGAAGGCAGCGGAAGCGGGGGATGCGGCAGCAATGTGTAATCTTGGGGGCTTGTATCTGAAAGGAAATGGAGCGGATCAGAATTACGAAAAGGCAGCAGAGTGGTATCAGAAGGCAGCGGAAGCGGGGAGTGCGGCAGCAATGAATAATCTTGGGGTATTGTACGAAGGAGGAAATGGAGTAGAGCAGAGTTACGAAAAGGCAATAGAATGGTACACGCAGGCAGCGGAAGCAGGAGTTGCTGTGGCAATGAATACTCTTGGGGAATTGTATGAAAATGGAAAGGGAGTGGAGCAGAATTACGAAAAGGCAATAGAGTGGTACAAGCTGGCATTAGAACATGGTTATAGCAGTGCGCAGGAGAGCGTAGAGCGTGTTCAGCAGGCACTTCAGAATGCTAACGGAAATTAAGCTACGATAACAAAAAATAAAAGACAAAAATCTGAGAGGAGAAAGAGAAAAATGGGTGTAGTATTCGTAAAAACAGTGAAATACAAGTGTCCATACTGTGGAAAGAAGGTGTCCGGAACACCACAGAATGATTGCTGTTATATAGGCAGAAAAACGTATGGCAATCCGAATGAAATATGCCGGAAGTGCGGGAAAACGTATCGAAATTCGCTGGTGATCGAGGCGGCAACGGCGCTTACCATGGCCGAAAGGGTGCCCTGGTATTCAACAAATATCGGACTGCTTCTGTTTGAAGCGATTGCAGTAGCCTTTACAGTTGCAATTGCATTTTCAGATGATGCATACCAGTTTTTAATGCTGCTTCCGGTCTGGGCTGTTTCGTATGTTCTGATTTCATTACTCACCAGGTCATCCAGACAGCACAGAAAAGACAATGTACTGACGGTGTCACGGGAACGATTAAAAGATGGCAATTACTTTTTCCAGACGTTGTTCGCATATGCACCTTTGAGGGCAAAAAGCATGAAAAAGGAAGAGCTTGTTGCAGCTTATTCGACGGCAATGAATCAATTGAAGAACGATGAGGTACCGGATATTTTTTAAAGGAGGGAAATAGTTTGAAACAAATTCAAAAGACAAAGCACATATTTCAAAGGAGCATACTCCTTGGCGCAGTCTTTTTTCTGCTGTGCCTGATACCGCATACGGCAAAAGCAGCGGGGATTGTGGTGTACTCGTTTGAAAAGGACGGGGAAACAATTGGTGCGCCGGCCATATGCGTAGATATCGGCAATGGAGAGGTTGCGTTTTTGTCATATGCGGCGGGAGAGGAAAGCAGTTATGAGTCTGCGAGCATAGAATTCAGTGACCGCAGCTTTCCCCTTGAATACAGGGGAAACAGTGACGGGATCGGCGTCTGGGGCTGTCAGGATACCGATATTTTGCAGTATGTAGATCAGTATAAGCCCGGCTATCCGGTGAAAGATGAAACGGTAACAGCGGTCTATTATGGAAAAGGGGAGAACGGTATAGAGATAGAGCGTCAGCAGACCAGTATAACGGGCAGCACTGTTGTGGATGATAGGGACATAGTGCTTATAGAGTATGACGAAGTAAACTGTGACTATTTTCCAGGCGTACTGGAAAATGCAGGCGGAGAATGTGTCGGGGTAATTTTAAAGAGCATGGTGGGCTATCCGCTGCTGTATGATGATTCCGTTTTTAACAGCACAAGTGCAGGAGAAGCTCAGACAGAACCGAAAGCACAAAGCGGAACAAAAAAGCAGACCGGAAGCCAGACCGAAAAGCAGGCAGAAAAAGTTTCCGACCAGAGTACGGATCGTACCATGATTATTGCTATCATCGCAGGTGTACTGGTGGTGCTGATTTTAATAGTGGTACTCATCGCAAGGCGGAAGTCGTCTAGGGTTGAACCGAGACCGCAGCCAGCGCCGCCTGTGCCGGAGCCGCTAAAACCGGAGCCACCAAAACCGGAGCCGCTTGTGCCGGAACCCCCCATGCCTGATCCGCTAAAACCGGAGCCGCCAAGGCCGCCGCAGCCGGCTCCAGAACCGGTTTGGGTTAATCCGACTGTACCGATCAACCCAAACCCGGTCAAAAAGCAGTTCTTTTTATACATCAAGAGCGGATATATGATGGGGCAGGCATATCCGATCGGGGATGATAAGATCCTGATCGGCCGTGACGGAAGATGCCGCATTCAGTATCCGAAGGACTACGCAGGCGTCAGCAGTATCCATGCCAGTGTATTTCGGGCAAAAGGAAAGCTGTATCTGAAGGATGAAAAATCTTCCTATGGCACCTATTTAAAGACGGATGTCGGCGCGAAACGGATCGAACCATCGCAGCCTCAGGAAATCCGGGAGGGAAGCGAGTTTTATCTTGCAGAGAAAAAGAACACGATCCGGTTGATCAGCCAAACCGTGAAATAAAAGAAAAAGGAGAAAAAGATTATGGAACTCAAACAGTGTAAGAATGGACATTTTTATGAAAGTACGCTTGACAGCTGCCCAACCTGTGCACAGGAGGCAGCGGCGAATCAGGTACATGATTATGGAAAAACAGAGCCGCTTCGTTTTGGCGGTGTAGGGGATTACGGAAAGACAGAAGCGGTTGGCGGATTTGGTGGAGGGACCTCAGCGCCTGGCGGCATCGGTGGAACCTCGGCACCTGGTGGATTCAGCGGGACCTCAGCATCTGGTGGATTTAACGGAGGAACAGCTGGCCCGGGTGGTACGCTTCCGCCGGAGGATTACGGAGCAACCACAGCGGCTGGTTTTACAATAGATCCAATAAATTTCCATAAGGATGGCGAACAAAATGTAACAACACCTATATTCTCGAATAATCAGCCGGGATTTCTGCCGGTTGTAGGCTGGCTGGTATGCATCGAAGGTCCGGAAAAGGGAAAGGATTACCGGATCCATGCCGGCTACAACAATATCGGAAGAAGCCCTTCGATGGACATTGAACTCAAATTTGACAAAAATATTTCCAGGGAGAAGGACTGCTACGTTGGATACGATGAGCTGGACAAGGAGTTTTTCTTCGGTCATGACAACGGAAAAAATATTATCCGTGTGAATGGGAAGCGCGTGAACGGTTCCACGAACTTAACCACGTATGACATTTTGACGATTGGTTCCTGCAAATATATGTTTGTCGCACTTTGCGGAGAAAAATTTGACTGGAGTGATATGCAGGCATGAAAATATCGATTGGAAAGCTGCACCACATCGGAAAACGTCAGTCGCAGCAGGACAGTTTTGGAACGGTTACCCTGGCAGACGGCAGCATTTTGAGTGTTGTCGCGGACGGTATGGGAGGTCTTTCGGACGGAGATAAGGTCAGTCAGAAGATTGTCTATACGATGCTGACGCAGGCCGGAGCCGTCCTGCAGGAAGGTGCCCTGACTCCGCTGTATCAGCTGGTCGGCCTTGCAAATGCGGCGGTAAATGCCGACAGCGAAATCGCGGTACAGAGCGGATCGACACTTCTGGCAGTCTGGCAGAGACAGAATCAGTTTCAGTGGATTGCCGTGGGCGACAGCAGGATTTATCTTTACCGGGCCGGAAGCCTGATCCAGATGAACTCGGAGCATATTTATCAGAAAGAGCTGCTGCTTTCGGCGGTGAATGGTGAGATGAGCTATGAAGCGGCGTGCATGGATAAGCAGGCAGCCTGCCTGGTGAGTTACATAGGAATGGGAAATCTGCGCCATATCGATGGCAGCCTGCGCGATGTGGCATTGGAGCCTGGAGACCGGATTCTGCTCATGAGTGATGGCGTTTTCAATACACTTTCAGAGCAGGAGATTGCGGAAATCCTTATGCGCGCAGGCGCGGTGGAGAAAGCTGCGGAAGTGATGCAGGAAGAGATCCTGAAGAAAAATCGGATGTCCCAGGACAATTTTACCGCTGTAATCCTTGGATGGGACTATGAGGGAATGTGAGATTAGATGAATGATTATGAGATTCACAATGCACTGCTGCCCGGAAGCTGGTTGAATGGAAAATACCAGATCGAGGCACTTCTCGGCCATGGCGGTTTTGGAAATACGTACCGGGCGTATGACGCAGAACATAACAGAATGGTGGCAATAAAAGAATTGTATCCGGCGAGCTTTGTCAGCAGAGATTATTCTTCAAGAAAAGTTGCGGCACACAGCGGAAGAGAAGCAGTATTTGAATCTTACAAAGAAAAATTCCGGAAAGAGGCACAGATCATGTATGAGCTGCGCAGCCATCCGGAGATTTTGGATGTCTATGCCTACTTTGCTTACGGGGGCACTGAGTATTATGCGATGGAGCTTCTTGAAGGGGAAAACTTAAAAGAGTATCTGGTGCATAACGGGCAGATGACGTGGGAACAGTTTGCCCCTGTGCTCAGGGGAATCCTGCTTGCGGTGAAGGTACTGCACCGGGAAGGGTATATTCACAGAGATATCAAGCCGGACAATGTGTTTCTGACAAGAAATGGAAAAATCTATCTGATCGATTATGGAAATGTGCGTGATTTCGCGCATGCCGACCATTTTACGGAACAGCTGACGGATCATTTTGCACCGCCAGAACAGTATCTTTCCAACAGCAGTCAGGGACCGTATACGGATATTTATTCGCTGTGTGCAACCGTATATTATTGCCTGAGCGCAAAGCTCCCCCCGGTTGCTGTTTCGCGTATGGCGGAAAAGGCGGCAGGTGGGAAGGATTCTCTGATTCCGCTTAAGAAGCTTGTAAAAAATGTGCCGGATTTCGTTTCAGAGGCGGTGCAGAAGGGTCTGGAGGATCGGATGAAAGACCGGTTTCAGACCGTCGGGGAACTGGAAGCTGCGCTTTTTCCAAAGAAAGCTGAGCCGAAACCTGAGCCAATAACCAGATCCGGAAGAGCGATCCGCTGTATTTACGGGATGATGAAGGGAAATGTGTTCGAGGTTCCAAAGGAGACAAACTTTTCGGTTGGCCGCGTTGCGAATATCTGTTATCCGGAGCGGGCAGTTGGAATCAGCCGGATTCAGTTTTATCTGTTCGTGGATAAGTTCGGCTATGCCTGGATCTATGATCCGGGTTCTACCAATGGTGTGTCTGTAGGAAACGAAAAAATTCCACAGAAAAAATGGAAGCAGATCCTGGTGGGACAGATCATTTCATTTGTAAGTGAAGTATATGAGTTAGTATGATGCCAGAGGCAAAAGGAAAGGCTGGAAAATGATAACAATCGAAAGCTATTCATCAGAGGGCGGCAGAGCTGCCAACGAGGATACCTGTCTGTACTGCAGCTATGAAAAAAATCTCGTGTTTGTTCTTGCGGACGGACTTGGCGGTCATGGAGACGGCAAACGGGCTTCCGAAACGGCATGTGGGGAACTCATTCTGTGTGGCGCGGATAATGAGGAGGTTACCGGCGAAAAGCTGGTTCAGGCATTTGATGCGGCAAATCAGAAGATTCTTAAGCAGCAGGAAAATGAGTACCATATGAAGACGACGGCTGTATATCTGTGCATCAGCGCGGATCATGCCATCTGGGCGCATATCGGAGACAGCAGGCTGTACCACTTTTACAATGGGAAACTGGAGCATTATACCCTGGATCACAGTATTGCACAGGTGGCGGTGAGTTTGGGGGAAATCAGCCGGGAGGACATGCCGAAGTATCCGGGGCGCAGCAAGATCTTCCATGCATTGGGGACGGTGGATGAGCAGCTGAAGTCGATCAGGGAAATTTCACTGGAGCCAGGAGCGCATGCGTTTTTGCTCTGCTCTGACGGTGTGTGGGAGCTGCTTTCTGATGAGCTGCTCACAGAGTTTCTGTCTCGGGCGGCGACGGCGCAGGAGTGGATCACTTTGATCCGTCAGACCGTGGAGGAGCGCATGCCGAAAGATCACGACAACAATTCTGCGATTGCCGTAATGCTGCAGAGGAAGGAGCAGGGTGCGCCTGCAACATGACTTATATGAGCGAGTCGGCTGCTGCGCGGAAAAGAGGAAGAGGATGAAAAGATACGGGAAGAGAAAATGGGTGCTGCTGATTGCGGCACTGCTTTGCATGGTACTTGGCGGTACCCCTGCGGCTGCGGATGAAGCGACCGTGAACAAGGCGAGAAGTGGTGTCGTCCGGATTATTGCAGTTACGGAAGAAAACGGAAGAATAACCGGTTTTGCAGTTGGGTCCGGATTTGGAGTCGGAGAGGCCGGTAAACCGACGGATACCTTTGTGACAAACTGGCATGTGGTGACGGATTCTTACGGAAATCCGTCAAAGCTTTATCTGATTTTGACGGATGATGCCGTTGAGGGAGAATATGAGGAGTCCACATCCGGGAGCGGTTTTCTTAAGCTGAATCTGGATTATGATAAACTGGTGCCATGTACGGTCGTGGATATGGCAGATCAATATCCGGATGTGGCAGTCATAAAAGCTGACCGTGTTGTAGAGGAACGGATTGCACTGCCTCTGATGCATACAGAGGAGGCAAAAGAGGCGCAGAAGGTGTATGCACTCGGCTTTCCGGCAGATGCGGATCATTATTCCGATCAAATTTATGATACGGACGGAGAGACTTATAAAAGGTATACACAGAATACCCCTGGTTCCGTGGAGAGTGTTGTTTCCACCGATGGAACAATCTCGCGTTTTACAATTCTGGCAAATGCAGATGACAGTAAGGTGATTCAGAGTACGGCAGAGATCAATCACGGAAATTCCGGCGGACCTCTGATTACGGAGGATGGGGCGGTAATCGGAATCAATACGTACGGGATCGGGGATTCTTTTTATTCGACAGCAATTTACATTGATTATGCGATGGAGATGCTGGATGCAAACGGGATTTCGTATGATCAGTATAAAGCAACGTTCCGTTTCCCGGACTGGGCCATTCCGTTGGCACTTGTGGTTGTTTTCGCAGTCGTTGCCGTGATCTTGCTGGTGTGCCGCCAGAAAAAGCTGCGCGAAGAGCAGGAACAGCAGCGCAGAGAACAGTTGAAGCAGGGGGAAGCGCAGAAGGAGCAGATCCGAAAACTGGAAGAAGAGCTGAAAAAGAGTCTGCAGCAGTGGCAGAATAAGGCATCACAAAACGACAGCGGCTACCGTCTGAACGGAATTGCCGGTGTGTTTTCCAGACGGCGGTTTGCCATTGGCAATGAGGTAACGATCGGAAGAGGAAACAACTGCCAGCTGCGTTATCCGGCAGATACGAAGGGCGTCAGCAGCCTGCACTGCAAACTGCTTGTAAAAGACGGGATACTGTATGCGATTGACTGCGGTTCCACTTATGGAACATTTACGGAAAAGGGGAACAAGGTGCCGAAAGACCGGTATGTGCCGCTCGCAGTCGGGGATAAAATCTACTTCGGATCGAAAGCGGAAGGATTTGAGATTTCGAAATAGCGCAGAAAAGGAGACTGAAATTTTTGATGAGAAAAAAGGTAGCATGGATCGCAGCTGCATTTCTTCTGGTGTCCGCCCCGGTTTGCTTTCCCGGTGAGCCTGTGCGGATATCGGCGCAGGAGACGGAGCGTGCGGAGAGTATAGAGACGGACGCGTCAGAAACGCAGCGCACGGAGAACGCAGAAGCGACTGCAGGAGAAACGGAGTACGCGGAGAACGCAGAAACGACCGCGGAAGAAACACAGCGTGCGGAGCACATAGGAGCAAATCTGGGAGAAACGGAAGATATCGGCAATACGATAGAGGAAACGACCGGAGAGGTTCGCGTTGAGAGCACCGGCACTTCGATGAAGAAGCGGTACCGCGAAGATGGTTCGGAGATCATCGAGACGGAGTCCGAATCGGAACAAAAGCAGGAATCAGAGAGCGAAACAGTAAAAGAAACACAGCCTGAAACTCAGAGTGTGACAGAAGCCAAAGCGGTGGTGGAGATACCGGCGGATAATGATGCCGGAAAAACGAGTAGTTTAAGTGGATACCTGAAGTATCTGCTGGCGGTGCTTGGTGTAATTATCGCGCTCCTGATTCTGGCAATCGTGTTTAAGAACAAAGGCGGAAACAAAGACAAAAGGAAAGACGAAAACAAAGGCAAAAACGAATACAAAGATAAAAATAAAGAGAAGAACAAAGATAAAAACAAAGACAAAAACGTGTCAGATGGGTATGGGCAGACGAGTATCATAATGCCGAAAATATCGGTGGTCCAGCCTTCGAAAGAGGGAAAAATACGGTCGGTTGTTTATTTATACGACAGCAGTCACAATGCCGGGCAGAGATTACCTGCCTGTACCATTGAGATACCGGAAAAGGGCAAGGTAATACTCAGATGCAGAGAAGGGATGCGTGGAGAAGCTCCGGAAGCGGGCGATGTTCTGGCAATGTGGTATGACCAGGGGCGTTACTGGATCGAAAGATGCCGGACGGAAAATATGCTGAGATTTAATGGCCGGGAAATGCAAAAGGGCGAGGTGAGAGCGCTTTATAATGGAGCCGTTCTGGCATTCGATGGGACAATCTACCAGTTTACAGAAGAACAAAAGTAACAGGAGGATGGAAAATGAAAAGTAGAAGATTTTTTTCCATTTTGATTTTGAGTGTGATGGTGTTTCTTAATCTGATGCCGGTTTCGGCAGCGGCAAACAAGCGGATGATTCAGAAGTGTGTTGTGAATAAAAATCTGATACAGCTCTATACGTGCATGGAGGACGGTGAAAAAGAGGAGTATTCGGCAAAGCTTTCAGACATTGAGCTTCTGGCGCCGACGGTGGAATCCACGGAGCAGGATGCCGTTACCTGGTATGTTCTTCTGGATATTTCAGGCTCGATGCGGGGAACACCGTTTGACTGTGCAAAGGAAGTTATCCGCACGATTTCGGACAATATGACGGGAGGTGACAATCTGGTCATTTCCACGATGGGCGATATCATCACGCCGTCTCCGTATATGACGGATCCGGTGGAGATTGCTTCTTATATTGAAAAGCTGGAGGTCACACACGAAGACACAAATCTCTATACCGGAATTGTGAAAAGTATGGAGGAACTGCTCAGCAATACGCGTGTGAATACGAAGAAATGTCTGATCATTCTCTCGGACGGGCACAACGATCAGGATAAGGGTTCAAATGATGGTTCTACCGAGAAGGAAGCGACCAGTATCGTAAAAGAGCAGACGATTCCGGTCTTTACGATTGCGACGCTGTATGAGAATCCGTCGAAAGAGGCAAATGAGTATGCGGAAATCCTTGGAAGCTTTGCGCGGGATTCCGTGGGCGGCAGGCATTACGTTCCGGTGGTGGAAAATATCTCCGGTTCAGACATCGGACGGAGCATTGTAAAAAATATGCATAAGACAAAGAAACTCACCTTTGACCTGAACCAGCTTTCCAATGACGATCTTCTCCGCCTGGAGCAAAAGGACCGAAATACGCTTACACTGCGCCTGTCCTGCCTCGTAGATGGGGAAAAGCGGTATGAAGACACCGCGGATCTTTATCGCGATGATCTGGAGGTAAGGGACGTCGCTGCAACGCCTGAGACGACGGCAGAAACGGAGCCGCAGACAGAGGCAGAAACGAAGAAGCAGTCGGAAGCGCAGACAAAACCGGCCGCACAGACGGAGTCCGCAGTGCAGGCTGAAACGGAGTCGGAGACAGAGCAGGTATCGGAGAAAAATGGTTTTTTGAATACAAAGACCATGACAGGACTTGCGGTAGGAGCCGTCGTACTGATTGTTCTTCTTGTTATTGTGCTTCGGAAAAAGAAGCCAGATGGCAGTATCAGCGAGAACGGTAACAATATCGATGCTGGCGGAAACGGAGAGAACGGCGGCAGTGCTACCGTAGGTGTAAACGAAGAGGACAGCGGTAACAGCAATCTCGACGGAAACGGAGAGAATAACGATAATAACGGCACGGATGGAAACGGAGTTGACAGCACCCGCGTATTAGACACCCCGGAAACAAATACCGCAGCCGCGCCGCCTGCCTATAAAATGTATATTTTTGTCATCGGTGACAGCAGCCTCCAGTATCAGTATCTGTTTGATGCAAATAAAGCGTTTACCCTGGGAAGGGATGACCGGTCTGATATGATACTGATTAAGGAAGACCGGAAGCTGTCCGGCCAGAACTGCCAGCTGCTTTACGACGGAAAACAGATGTATCTGAAAGATATTTCGACGAACGGTACGGTGGTTGAGGGCGTGAAGCTGATCAAAAATCAGCCGGTGGTTCTCAAAAATGACAGTAAAGTGCGAATGGGAAGCTACGAATACCGTTTGACCTGGACAAGGAATGAATAAGAATGGAAGGAAGAGAGTTATACAATAAGCTTTTGACTCATCCGGAATCGGTGACGTGGGCAGATTTCTTTTCAGATTTTTACAGAAGGCATTCGAAGGCAGAGATGGATCGTACCATTTCTGCCGGAAGTCCGAACGAACCCAAAAACAGAGACTATCTTCTTCGCGCCTGGCAGAAGCCCTGGCTGTTTTTCCAGGTGCTGAAATATGGGCTGGTCTGCTGTGGCATTATGTATGTGATCTTATATCTGATAATTAACTATGTCGGTGCGATCACGGTTCCTGCGATCAATGCGTTTGCAATTTTCACAATGCCGCTTTTATTCCCGATTGTGGTGCTGATCTTTTTCTGGGAGCTGAATCTTCCGAGAAATATCACACTGCTGAAACTGATCGGAATCTTTCTGGCAGGCGGGTTTCTCTCGATTGCGGCAGGTGTGATTCTGTTCGATTCAGCAGATGCAAGAATGAGTTCAGCTGCCTTTGCCCCTTTTTTTGAGGAACCGGCAAAGCTTGTGGCGGCAGTCAGTCTGCTGATGATGCTGAATAAAAAGCCGGGGTTTCAAATCTGCGGATTGACGGGGCTGGTTGTCGGCGCTGCGGTAGGAGCCGGATTCGGCGGTTTTGAATCTGCCCAGTATGCGATTAAAATAAACAATGTATTTCATCCTGAATTTTTTGTATATATTAATGAAAATATCCTGATCTATTTATTTCGGAGCGAGCTGTCCCGGGGAATCTGGGCAGTAGCCGGGCATACCCTGTTCTGTGCGCCGTATGCAGCTGCACTTGCCCTGCATATGGAAGACGGGAAAATCACGGGGAAATCTTTCTGGAATAAGGATTTTGGACGTGCGTTTGCAGTCAGCTTTATTTCTCATTTTATCTGGAATGGTATCTGCACGCTGCCTGTGTTTATTGTGATTACGGTTGTACTCTGGATCAGTACGCTTGGAGTCGTAAAAAAATGCTTTATTCAGTTTTTGCAGGGACAGGAGAGCGTGTCATCCGGCGTGTATTTCCTGCGCGGAACTGCGGGGCCGTTTGCAGACCGTGAACTGCAGATCCGGCAGACGGTACTTGTCGGGCGAAAAGGCGAGTGCGGGATCTGCCTGCCGAGTCAGACGCCGGGAGTCAGCGGAATCCACTGCAGGATTGTGTATCAGGAAAATCAGCTGTACATAACGGATGCCGGGTCAACGTACGGTACCTATGTAAATAATGTAAGGATTCAGCCGAAGGCTTACCAGAAATTAAAAGACGGGGATCAGGTTATGCTGGGATCGAGGGCGGTAGCGTTTGTGGTATGTCAGAGGTGATAGTGGTACATACGTGACGGTGGTACATACGCCTTATCGGGGTGAGAGCATGAGAGAGTATTATTTCGGAAACAGATTTCAAACGAACTCTGAGCCATATGATAGGATGCAGAAAAGAAGTTAAATATCTGCTTTGGTTAGATGGGAGGAATAGTATGAAACGAAAATGGACGGGCATTCTGCCCCTGCTTACAGCGCTTTGCATCGGAATCCAGTTTCCGGTTCAGGCGGCTGATCGTTCGCTTCCGGGGAGCAACGGCTATATGGAAAGTGAACATATCGAAATTAACGGGAATGCGATTTGTTATGATTTTCCGGATTCGAGTGAAGAGGATGTCAATGAACTGAATGAGCTGTTAAATCAGATGGAGCTTAGCAGTCTGAGATCGTATGACGAAAAATTCTATCTGGTCAAGACAAAAAAAGATGGCGAAACAAGCTTCCGGTTTGGATTATCAAGCGGAAAATTGAGTTTTGAGGAAGCGGAAGATTCTGAAAAGTCACATCATTTTCAAATCGATCTGTTAGCGTCTTCGGAAGACTTTGAAAACGTGAAAACGAGCTGGATGGAAGAGCATCCGGACTACGTAATACGGGAACTTGCCCAGTGTACGTTTCGGAATAAGGAGATGTACGGCTACCTCGTTTTGTACCACGCAAAAGAGGAGGACAGCTCCACAGAAAAGGAGACAGGAGAGCCGGAAACAGAACGCATTACGGAAGACGGTACAGAAAAGCCCACAGAAGATATGCCAGAAGGCAGTACGGAAAAGCCTTCGGAAGAGATATCGGAAGACGGTACAGAAAAGCCATTTGAAATCACACAAGAGGTTGTCCGCATGGTTCAGGAAAGCTTAAATGATCAGGGCTATGACTGTGGCAGACCGGATGGTCTCATCGGTCCGCAAACAGGCAGGGCAATCCAGAAATTCAGGGAAGATCATAATCTTGCCAGCAGCAGCGAAATTGATCAGGAGCTGCTCGATGCACTTGGAATTGGAAGCGTTTAACATAAAACAGAAAATAAGTATGGATGGAAGAAGCCGCCGCGCCGCAAAGAATCTTTGTCGGTGCGGCGGTTCTTTTTCCTCTTCCGGCAAGAAGACTCCGACTTCTAAGGTGGGAGATGAATTGCGTCCATTATATTACATGACAACAATATGTATCAATGCTATAATGTGGGTAAAGTATGAAGACATAAAAAGCAATAAACAGAAAATAGAGAATAGAAAATAAAGAATAAAGGGTGGGATGGATGAACCGCAGAAAAACAGGTTATGCAATCGGTATATTGATGCTTCTTGTATATGCATACGTTGCAAAAGAAGCAGCCAGGAATATTGAAAATATTTTTTTGGAGACCATCGTTCAGT
>CAKRPI010000053.1 GCA_934376945.1 uncultured Lachnospiraceae bacterium
GTGGTACCGCGGGTATTGTGATTATCCGTCCCGGAATATCATTATATGTGATGTTCCGGGACTTTTTTGTTGCATAAGCAGTAAAAAAGTCCCGGAAACGGAAGGAGACCATTATGGAATTTTTAAAAGGACTGACAGAAAAAGAAACACTGGAGCTGGAAGAACTGAAGGACGCATCAAGAATCGGAACAACGGTCAAAGTAAATGGAGCTGTGCACACAATTCGTGACATGGGAGAGTTTTCCTTCGTGGTTCTTCGGAAACGGGGAGGTCTTCTGCAGTGCATCTTTGAGGATGGCTTTACAGCATTTGACGGAAAAGCGGTAAAGGAAGAGGAGACGCTGGAGGTAACAGGAGTACTGGAAAAGGATGAGCGTGCTCCGCATGGAATTGAAATCCGTGTAAAAGAAGTGAAAGTGCTTTCTACTCCGTATGAGGTACCGCCGCTTCCGGTCGGAAAATGGAAGCTGACCACTTCTCTTGAGGCAAAGCTGAATTACCGCAGTGTTTCGCTTCGCAATATGCGTGAGCGTGCGAAATTCCGGATTCAGGAAGGAATTGTAAGAGGCTTTCGTGACTTTCTGTACAGTCAGCAGTTTACGGAGATCCACACACCGAAGATCGGAAGCAAGGGAGCAGAGGGAGGCTCTAACGTTTTTAAGCTGGAGTACTTTCACCGTCCTGCGGTACTGGCGCAGAGTCCGCAGTTTTACAAGCAGATGATGGTTGGTGTATTTGACCGTGTGTTTGAGACCGCTCCGGTATTCCGTGCAGAAAAACACAATACAAAGCGCCACCTGAATGAATACACCAGCCTTGACTTTGAAATGGGTTATATCGATGGCTTTGAAGATATCATGAAGATGGAGACTGGTTTTCTGCAGTATACGATGAAGCTTCTGAAGGAAGAATATGCAGAGGAATTGAAAATCCTTGGCGTGACCTTGCCAAAGACAGACGAAATTCCGATGGTTCGCTTTGATAAAGCAAAGGAGCTGGTATCCGAAAAATACAACCGCCGGATCCGCAATCCATATGATCTGGAGCCGGAGGAGGAAACACTGATCGGTCAGTATTTCAAAGAAGAGTACGGTGCGGACTTCGTGTTTGTCACTCATTATCCGTCAAAAAAGCGTCCGTTCTATGCGATGGATGATCCGGCGGATCCGACCTTTACTTTAAGCTTTGATCTTCTGTTTCACGGACTGGAAATTACGACCGGCGGACAGAGAATTCATGACTATGAAAAGCTCCGTGAAAAAATTGCGGCACGCGGCATGACAGAAGAGGGGATGGAGCAGTATCTGGATACGTTTAAGTACGGACTTCCGCCTCACGGAGGACTTGGTATCGGACTGGAACGTCTGACCATGAAGCTGTGCGGTGAGGAAAATGTCCGTGAGACAACGCTGTTCTCGCGTGATCTTTCCAGACTGGAGCCGTAAAAAGAAAACTGATCTGTGAACCTGAACAAAACGGTGCAAAATGCTGTGCAGTATGGTATCATGTGCATAAATAGCTGGCATAAGTAGTTCAGTGCAGACTGATGCAGGTCTGAGGCTGAGCATCCGGTAAAAAAGAAACAGGGGGATCAGACATGGAAAGATGCAGACTGTGTTATGGAAGAGTCGTCAATGGCCACTGTGTGGACTGTGGACTTGATAATTCCAAAAGTGATAAAAATTACCGTTTAAACACACATAACCCTAAAAGCGTGCGCATGCACAGCGGCGACTGTAATACGCATCTGAACAAAGAAGCAGGGAATCCTGCAAAAAAACAGACAGCCAATCATACCACGCAGTCAGCTGCAAAAGCGCAGAAAAGTACGACGGCTGCCCGTCCTGTTCAGGGAACCGGCAGGATTCCGACCGGCAGTGCACGGGCCCGTCAGCTGAAAAAACGTCAGGCAACTGGTACGGTGCAGCATCGCAGAGGAAAAAAGTGGGTGGCACTTCTGGTGATCGCAGCGGTTTATGTGATTCCGGCCGTGATTGAGGTCGCAGAAGACCACATAGAAGAAATCCGGGAAGTGGGAAGCAGATGGAAGGACGGCAGTCTGGGTGATGTGTTTTCTGGAATTTTCGGAGAGGATGGAGCCGAGAATCAGGTGACTGCAGATTTGTCGGAGCCTTTCGCTGATGAAGCCGGTGAATTGCCGCAGAAGATCCAGTGGGATACCGAAGATCCGCTTTACTATGAAAAGGAATTGACCGCAGGCTTTTATACGGCGGGGTATGATTTTCCGTCCGGTACGTATCAGATGACCTGTACGCTTGGAAATGCACTGGTGGAATGGTATGCAGCAGACGCTGAAAGCGAAGAAAACGGATATGCACTGTTGCTTTCAGATGCATGGAAAGAATCGCTTGATTTGGAAGAGGATGAAACGTATGCGGAGTACGGGGCTCATACCGAGGCACTTACGTTTGAAGAAAATACGATGATCTACGTTCAGGACGACGGTGATGTCGTGCTTGCGGGAATGAAAGATAGCCAAAATTCTATAAAAGCGCGTCAGACGCAGACAGGGCTTCCGAAATCCGTGACTGTTTCAAAGGATGGTCTGGAGTCCGGGAAAGATTTTCCGGAGGGTGTCTATGATATTTGTTATCAGGGAAGCGGTTTTGTGGCGTTTGAGATAAATTATGATGAGGGCAATACCTTTTATATGGATTTGGGCGCGGATCATTCGGTGATCCAGAGAGTTCCGTTTGAACAAAGCGGCATCACAATTACCATGGATGAGTACGATATGAACGAAGGAGATCTGGTTCTGAAGCCGTCCTGGTAAGTGACGAGATTCCGGAAATGGCTGTCTGGCCATAAGACGGAGCGTGCATAGCTGTCCGAACGAGGTGATGTAGAGTTCAAAAGAGCAGGAGCGCTGCATAATGAGAGGAGTAAGATTATGGCAAATATTATCAGTGATGAAACGATTGAATACGTTGGAATTCTGGCGAAGCTTGAGCTTTCCGAAAGGGAAAAGGAGCAGGCGAAGAAAGATATTGGACGGATGCTCGATTATGTGGACAAATTAAATGAGCTGGATACTGCAGGTGTGGAACCGATGTCTCATGTATTTCCGGTACATAATGTGTTTCGGGAGGACGTGGTGACAAATGCGGATGACCGTGAGAATATGCTGAAAAATGCACCGGCTGTCAAGGACGGCTCCTGGAAGGTGCCAAAGACAGTTGAATAATACGGAGGAGACACGATGCAGACAAAAGGTATGACGGCCCTGGAGCTTGGGCAGAAGATAAAAGAAAAAGAAATTTCGGTAAAGGAAGCAGTTTTGGAGAGTCTGGAGCAGATTCATCTGCTGGAAGGAACTCTGCACAGCTTCGTGACAGTAGATGAGGAAGGCGCGTTAAAACGCGCAGAGGAGGTACAAAGAGGGCTTGCGGATGGAACCGTCACAGGCGTGCTTGCCGGTGTGCCGGTGGCAGTCAAGGATAATATCTGTACAAAGGATCTGCTGACGACCTGCAGCTCGAAGATCCTGTATAATTTTGTGCCGCCGTATTCTGCGCAGGCGGTGGATCAGTTAAAAGCGGGCGGTGCGGTCATGATCGGAAAAACGAATATGGATGAGTTTGCGATGGGAAGTACGACAGAGACCTCCGCATACGGTGTGACAAAAAATCCATGGAATACAGCACATGTGCCGGGAGGATCGTCAGGAGGTTCGTGTGCTGCGGTGGCTTCGTGTGAGGTACCGTATGCACTTGGCTCAGATACGGGAGGATCGATCCGTCAGCCAAGCTCTTTTTGCGGAGTTACCGGACTGAAGCCGACGTACGGTACCGTGTCGCGATACGGACTGATTGCGTATGGTTCTTCTCTGGATCAGATCGGGCCGATTGCAAAGGATGTTTCGGACTGTGTTGCGATTCTGGAGATGATCGCATCCTATGACAGAAAGGACAGTACTTCCGTAAAACGAGAAGGATACGATTTTACATCAGCCCTTGTGGATGATGTGAAAGGAATGAAGATTGGTATTCCGTCTGACTATCTGAGTGCAGGATTGAATGAAGAAGTAAAAGAGGCGATTCTCAAGACGGCGGAGGTACTGAAGGCAAAAGGAGCAGAGGTAGAGGAATTTCCGCTTTGCCTGGTAGAGTATGCAATCCCTGCCTATTATGTGATTGCCTCGGCAGAGGCAAGCTCAAACCTGGCCCGCTTCGACGGCGTAAAATATGGATACCGCGCAGAGGAATACAACGGGCTTCACAACATGTACAAAAAAAGTCGCTCAGAGGGATTCGGCGAGGAGGTAAAACGCCGGATCATGCTTGGCTCCTTCGTTTTAAGCTCTGGTTATTACGATGCTTATTATCTGAAGGCACTGCGGACAAAAGCATTGATTAAACAGTCCTTTGACCGTGCGTTTGAAAAATATGATGTGATTCTAGGACCGGTAGCCCCAACTACTGCTCCGAGGCTTGGAGAAAGTCTTTCCGATCCTTTGCAGATGTACCTTGGTGACATTTACACAATTTCCGTAAATCTGGCAGGACTTCCTGGTATTTCCGTTCCGTGCGGTACGGATGCAAAAGGACTTCCGATCGGTGTACAGCTGATCGGTGACTGTTTCCAGGAGAAGAAGATTATCCGTGCTGCGTATGCATATGAGCAGGCAAGAGGAAGCTGGCAGGCGCCGGAGCTTGCACAGAAAGGGGTGGAGTAAATGTCAAAACAATATGAAACAGTCATTGGACTTGAGGTTCATGTAGAGCTTGCGACAAAAACAAAAATTTTCTGCGGCTGTTCCACCGCATTTGGCGGGGCGCCGAATACCCACACCTGTCCGGTCTGCACCGGTATGCCGGGATCGCTGCCGGTTCTGAACAGGCAGGTAGTAGAATATGCGATGGCAGTAGGACTTGCAACAAACTGCCACATCCATCAGTTCTGCAAATTTGACCGGAAAAATTACTTTTATCCGGATAACCCACAGAATTATCAGATTTCCCAGCTGTACCTGCCGATCTGCTACGATGGAGGAATCGAGATCGAAACATCGGCCGGAAAAAAGGTGATCGGAATCCATGAGATCCATATGGAGGAGGATGCCGGAAAACTGATCCACGATGAGTGGGAGGACTGTACGCTGGTAGATTACAACCGAAGCGGAGTACCGCTGATCGAGATCGTATCCGAGCCGGATATGAGAAGCGCAGAGGAAGTGATCGCATATCTTGACAAGCTGCGTCTGATCGTGCAATACCTTGGCGCGTCAGACTGCAAGCTGCAGGAAGGCTCGATGCGTGCGGATGTCAATCTTTCCGTGCGGGAGGTTGGAACTAAGGAATTCGGCACAAGAACCGAGATGAAAAACCTGAATTCCTTCAAGGCGATCGGCCGCGCGATAGAAGGTGAGCGTGCCCGCCAGATCGAACTTATTGAGGAAGGAAAAAAGGTCATTCAGGAAACGAGACGATGGGATGACAACAAGGAATACTCTTATCCGATGCGTTCGAAAGAGGATGCCAATGATTACCGCTATTTTCCGGATCCGGATCTGGTGCCGGTCATCATCAGTGATGAGTGGCTGCAGGAAGTACGGGACCGTCAGCCGGAATTGCGCACGGAAAAGTTGGAGCGTTACGAAAAAGAATTTGATATTCCGGCGTATGATGCAGAAATTCTGACCGGTTCCAAGCATCTGGCAGATCTGTTTGAGGAGACTACACAGCTTTGCAAAAAGCCGAAAAAGGTGTCAAACTGGCTGATGGGTGAGACACTCCGGCTTTTGAAGGAGGAAGGCAAAGAGCCGGAAGAGCTTGATTTTTCACCGGAGCATCTGGCTGCTTTAATTGAACTGCTTGATGCAGGGACAATCAATCAGACAGTTGCAAAGGAAGTATTTGAAAAAATTTATTATGAAAACGTGGATCCACAGGCGTATGTGGAAGCTCACGGACTGAAAATGGTAAATGATGACGGTCTTTTGCGCGGTGTAGTGGAACAGGTAATTGCTGGAAATCCGCAGTCGGTAGCAGATTACAGGGGCGGAAAGGAAAAAGCGCTTGGTTTTCTGGTCGGACAGACAATGAAACAGATGAAAGGAAAGGCAAATCCGGGTGCCGTAAATAAACTGCTCAGGGAGCTGCTGTAGGCTGAAACAAAAAAAACTTGTATTTAAAGATATGGAAAGCTATAATGGGGATAATATGTCACTATTATAGCTTTTCGTTTGCAGGGCAGACTGATTGGAACAGGCTGCCGGAGTGCTGCTGCCGAAGAGCGGGAATGTGAAGCGGATTGCGGAAATCTGCTTTGCTTGAGTCAGTCAGGGGAAGAAAATGCGAAATAAAAATATCACGAAAAAGGCAGTATTTGCCGTTGCGGCACTGGCAGTAATGCTGTTTGGCGGCGGCTGCAGCAGAAAGGTACTGAATTATCAGGTAGCGGAATGTATTGGTACGCTGAATCAGTACGAGAATAATGAACCGGTAGAGACACCGAAGATGAAAGCAGAGCGGGAACAGAAGGAGTCCGAATCGGAGTGTGAATCACAGAAGCAAAAGGTGCTGGAGGAAGCAGCAGTATTGGCAAAGGAATACCGGTATGATGAAGCAATTTCGTGTCTGCAAAGCGCAGATGTTCTTGCGGAAGATGAGCGTATGAATGAGGCGGTTGCGCAGTATGAAGCTGCAAAGGCAGATTTGTATGAGTACGAAGGGGATATCCCGAATTTCTGTTTTACGAATCTCGTGGTAGATCCGTCGCGTGCATTTGACGGAGATGATTATGATTCTACGTATCGAAACAATATGATTACGCTGACGGAGTTCCAGAATATCCTGCAGGCTTTGTATGACAGCAATTATATTCTGGTGGATCTGCACAGCCTGGCCACCGAAACGGAAAATGGGAAAAATGTGACGATGAGTCAGCAAAATCCTGTGATACCGAAGGGAAAGAAACCGATGGTTCTTTCAATCGACAATTTAAGCTACGGTTCTGTTCGGAATGGAGACGGAGTTGCGACCGCGCTTGTGGTAGATGAGAATGGAAAGGCAGCGGCGAAATATACGGATGAGGGCGGCCACGATCTGATTGGCGCGTACGATGTCGTACCGGTACTGGAGGCATTTCTGGAGGAACATCCGGACTTTTCTTATCAGGGGGCACGCGGAGTGATTTCCGTAGCTGGTGTCGGCGGTATTTTTGGCTATGAGGTGGATGAAACTGCTGACGATTATGAGACAAACCGGAAGACAGTACAGGAGATTGCGGATGCTTTAAAGGAAGAAGGATGGACCTTTGCAAGCAATGGATATAATTATCAGTATCTGGGAACACTGTCTTATGACCAGCTGACTTCAGAGCTGACGGCATGGGAGGAGGTAAGTGGCGCACTTCTTGGGGAATGCGATACGCTGCTCTATCCTTACGGCTCAGAGATTGATTATACCTCTGAGAAGGCAACACTTCTTGCCACGATGAATATGCGCTATCTCATCGGTCTGTGGGCAGACGGAGATCATCTGGAGGTGACGGATGAATATCTGCGTCAGACGAGAAGAAACATTACCGGTATGCTGCTTACGACGGCACCGGATTCGCTTTCTTCCTATATAAATGTATCGGAGATTCTGGATCCTGAGCGGAATTAACTAGTGTACTGTATCATTCACTTTCAGTATAATGGCGCAGGATGAATTTTCAATCTGCAAGGCGGAGGAATGAGGCGATGCGGTGGCATCGTCGATTGACGATAACGCAGCAGATGGAAATTCAGACAAGCCATTAGGCCAAATGTGAGTGATACAGTACACTAGTACCAGGTCAGTCAGTTTACGTTCGGAAGATACGTTGATACGAATCAGGCGAAGAACAGAAGCAAAATCAGGGAGAGTATACACGGATGTATGTAATAAAGAAAGACGGAACAAAAGAAGATTTTAATGTACAGAAAGTGATCACTGCAGTCAATAAATCTGCTGCGCGGATCATGTATCACTTTACGGAAGAGGAGATTGCATTCCTCTGTCAGTTTGCACAGGAACGGGCGGATTCACTTCACAAGGAGGGCATTACGATCGAGGAAATGCACAATATTGTGGAGGGAGCACTGGAAGCGGTGAATCCGATGGTGGCAAAGAGTTACCGGGATTACCGCAACTACAAGATGGATTTTATTCATATGATGGATGATGTCTATACGAAGAGTCAGTCGATCCGTTATATCGGAGACAAAAGCAATGCGAATACGGACAGTGCGCTCGTGGCAACGAAGCGCAGCCTGATCTTTAATGAACTGAATAAGGAACTGTATCGTAAGTTTTTTATGACACGTGACGAGCTGCAGGCATGCAAGGACGGTTATATTTACATTCATGACCAGTCGGCACGTCTGGATACAATGAATTGCTGTCTGTTCAATGTCGGCGAAGTGCTGAACGGCGGATTTGAGATGGGAAATGTATGGTATAATGAGCCAAAGACACTGGATACGGCGTTTGATGTTATGGGTGACATTATTTTGAGCACGGCAGCACAGCAGTACGGAGGCTTTACCGTTCCAGAGGTGGATAAAATCCTGGCTCCGTATGCCGAAAAGAGCTTTCGTAAATATCAGGAAGAGTTTATCGAGGCATGCGATCCGTCCTGGAAGGATATTGAGGCACATGCAGTGCGGTATGCACAGAAAAAGGTACGCAGGGACTGCGATCAGGGATGGCAAGGAATTGAATATAAGCTTAACACGGTAGGCTCCTCACGCGGTGACTATCCGTTTGTAACGGTGACACTGGGGCTTGGTACCTCAGAGCTGGAAAAGATGATCTCAGTCTCATTGCTGGAGGTGCATCGTGGCGGACAGGGACGGCCGGGAGCAAAAAAGCCGGTACTGTTCCCCAAAATTGTATTCCTGTATGATAAAAATCTGCACGGACCGGGCGGTAGCTGTGAGGATGTGTTCGAGAAAGGCGTCGAGTGTTCTGCAAAAACAATGTATCCGGACTGGCTTTCAATGACAGGGGAAGGTTACATTTCCAGCATGTACAAAAAATACGGAAAGGTGATCAGTCCGATGGGCTGCCGGGCATTTTTAAGCCCATGGTACGAACGCGGCGGGATGGAGCCGGCGGATGAAAACGATGTTCCGGTTTTTGTGGGTCGGTTCAATGTCGGGGCAGTCAGCCTTCATCTTCCGATGATTCTGGCAAAGGCAAGAGAGGAAAAAAGGGAGTTTCATGAAGTCCTGGATGAATATCTGGAAATGATAAGACAGCTGCACATCCGTACGTATGAGTATCTCGGTGAGCTGCGTGCTTCCACCAATCCGCTTGCATACTGTGAAGGCGGTTTTTACGGCGGTCATCTGCAGCCGGGTGAGAAGATCGGTAAACTTTTAAAACCAATGACAGCATCGTTTGGAATTACAGCGCTGAATGAACTGCAGGAGCTGTATAATGGAAAATCGATTGCAGAGGACGGACAGTTTGCATTGGAAACGCTCTGCTACATCAATGAAAAGGTAAACGAGTTCAAAAAAGAGGATGGCTGGCTCTATGCAATCTACGGGACTCCGGCAGAAAGCCTGTGCGGACTTCAGGTAGAGCAGTTCCGCAAAAAATACGGTATCATTGAGAAAGTGTCGGATCGGCCGTATGTCAGCAACAGCTTTCACTGTCATGTGACCGAGGATCTTACGCCGATTGAAAAGCAGGATCTGGAAGGGAGATTCTGGGAACTGTGCAACGGAGGAAAGATCCAGTATGTCAGATATCCGATCGATTATAATATTGAAGCGATCAGAAGTCTGATCCGCCGGGCAATGGATCTCGGTTTTTATGAGGGAGTGAATCTTTCTCTTGCATACTGTGATGACTGTGGACACCAGGAGCTGGAGATGGATATCTGTCCGAAATGCGGTTCCAGAAATCTGACAAAGATCGATCGTATGAATGGATATCTTTCCTATAGCCGTGTACACGGTGATACACGGCTGAATGCGGCAAAAATGGCGGAAATCGCGGAACGAAAAAGTATGTAAAATTAACATAAACTTAAAAAAATTAAAAATTTTGTGACAACTCTTGCCACTGAAAAGAAAACGTGGTATGATGCTAAGCAGTATAGAAGTTAAGAAATGATACGCGGAAGCAGTGGTTTCTGTTCGGATTACGTGTGGAAAAGGAGTCGTTTCCGACAGATGTGACCGTATCAGATACGAGTATATTATCGAGTACATGATAGGGAAATGGAGGGGAACATTTATGAAAAACAGAAAGAAAAGTGCAGTGCTTGCGTTGCTGCTGGCAGGGTCTGTAGCAATGCTGGGAGGATGCAGCAAGCTGAAAAAAGAAGAACCGCAGACGGAAAAGCCGACGGAGGTTGTGACAGAAGCTCCGACTGAGAGTGAGACAGCGACAGAAAAACCGACGGAGAAAGTGACCGAAAAGCAGACAGAAACAGAAAAGGTAACGGAGAAGCAGACCGAGCCGAAGGTTCTGACTGCAGAGGAAGAAAAAGCGCAGGAGAAGGAACTGGATCAGATTAAGATGATGTATGCAAAGGATGACATCAATGTACGTTCCGATCCTGATACAACGGCAGACAATATTGTCTACAGCTACATGCAGGGTGATCAGGTGACAGTAGTCGGTGAGACACCGAACTGGTATGTAGTAGAGATGGATGGTTATGATTTCAATGGTTACGTTTCCAAGCAGTTCGTTTCTGCAGAGAAGGTAGCAGAAAAGACGGATGCAGAGCGTCAGGAGGCAATTGAAAAGGAACTCAGTACAACGCAGACTTCCGATAGTGCCACGACCGGAACCACTTCGGAAGGGACATCTTCTGATACGACAGGCAGTTCTTCCGACACCACTGCCGTAGATTCACAGTATGGCGTTGGTGATTTTGCAGAGTCCTACAGCGTAGAGGCGGCCACCGGTGCGAATATTCGTTCCACGCCGGCACAGGATGGAGAGATTGTAGGAACGATTGAATCCGGTACGAAGGTCACCGCACTTGGCGAGACAGATCGCTGGTACAAGATTGAGTATAACGGCACAGTAGGCTACGTAAACAAAAATCTCTTTAAATAAGTGATAAATAAAATAAGTGATAAATGCTGCACAGAGTAAAGGGTCTTCCTGACAGGATTGTTGTTGGGAAGATTCTTTTTTATTTACTTAAAAAAACCTTAAGTCGGTTGACATGCAAGATGAGTTATAGTATAAAAGAGAAAACAAAGTGTACTAATACATATCATACACTTTTCGCTTTCTGTGTTATAAAGCAGCGAAAGCAGAGTGCGAATGTCCGCTTTACTGTGTGGCAAAGAGAACTACGCAAAGAGGACTACGCAAAGAGAACTATGCAAAGAGAGAGGAGTGAGGACGGGAAATGATTGCAATCGATTTTCAGAATCGAAAGCCGATCTATGAACAGATCGTAGACCGGATCGAGACGCTGATCGTAAATGGAGTGCTGGAAGCAGACAGTCAGCTGCCATCGGTGCGTACGCTGGCGGTGGAACTGTCGATCAATCCCAATACGATTCAGAAAGCATACAGTATTCTGGAACAGAATGGTTATATCTATCCGGTAAAAGGGCGGGGAAATTTTGTTTCCGGAAATGAGGAACTGAAGCTGCGTAAGAAGGACAGTGTTTATGAATCCCTGCGTGAAACGGTGAAGAAAGGCAGGGAGCTTGGAATTTCCGGCGACTGCATGGTGGCAAAGGTAAGAGAATACTATCAGGAGGAGATAGAGGAATGATCAGCATTGAGCGAGTGACCAAAAAATTTGGTGAGATTCGTGCTCTTTATCAGGTAGAGGCTGAGATTGGTGAAAACAGCATTTTCGGTCTGGCTGGTACGAACGGATCAGGAAAAAGTACACTGCTGCGTGTGATCAGCGGTGTGCTGCGTCCGGAAGAGGGGCAGGTAAAGGTTGACAGCCTTCCGGTCTGGGAAAATCCGGCAGCAAAGCGGAAGATTTGTTTTATTCCGGATACGGCTTATTTTTTCCCGAATGCAACTGCAGAGGGCATGAGGGATTATTACAGTGTCATTTATCCACAGTTTGACCGTGGACGTTTTGATGAGCTGATGGAGCAGTTCAATCTTGACCCGCACAGGAAAATCCAGACATTTTCCAAGGGAATGAAGAAGCAGGTATCTGTGCTGCTTGGAATTTGCGCCAATACAGAGTATCTGCTGTGTGACGAGACCTTTGACGGGCTTGATCCGGTGATCCGGCAGGCAGTAAAAAGTCTGTTTGCAGCTGAAATCCTCAATCGTACGTTTACACCTGTGATTGCATCGCACAGCTTAAGAGAGATTGAGGATATCTGTGATCACGTGGGGCTTTTGCACCAGGGCGGCATCCTGTTTTCACGGGATCTCGATGAGATGAAGCTGGACATTCATAAAGTGCAGTGTGTCATTCCGGATCCGATGAAAGAGGAGGAGCTGCTTGCAGAGCTGGAGGTACTCAAATACAGCAAGCGTGGTTCGCTGCTGACGATCGTAGTACGCGGAAGTGAAGAAGAGGTACTGCGGGGAGTCATGGAAAAACAGCCGTTGTTTTCCGAGATTCTGCCGCTGTCTCTGGAGGAGATTTTTATCAGTGAAACGGAGGTGGCAGGTTATGACGTCAAAAATCTCATGTTCTAAACTCTTTGGAAGAGAGCTGCGCCAGCTTGCCTGGCTGATGGCAGTACAGGCAGTGGTCTATTTGCTGCTCATCCCGTTTCGGGTGCTTCTTTCTATGTCAGTACTGCTTTCCGGTGATGCAACGGCGCAGGATAAGCTGAATACGCTTTGTCTTCAGATTGGAAATGACCAGCCCGGAAATGTGCTTGTAATTCTTGCTGCAGGCGTGATCTGTGGACTTTGTGTCTTTTCTTATGTGCATTCCACGATAAAAACGGATCTGTATCATAGTCTTTCTCTGAAACGAGAAACCCTGTTTGCAGTCAAATATGCTGCAGGCGCCGTGACCTTTGTCGTGCCTTACGCAGCGGCACAGGCGCTTGGACTTCTGGCCGGCGCAATGTATGGGGCGTTTACGCCGATGCTGATCGCGGAAATCGCAGTATGTACGCTGCAGCAGACCTTGTTTTTTCTGTGCAGCTATTCCGGAACAATTCTTGCGGTGATGATGACCGGTAAGATGGTAACAAGTGTTTGTGCAGTGGCTGTTCTGATCGGTTATTTTCCGATGTTCTGGCTTCTTGGAGTGGCGTATGTACAGAGTTTTCTGAATAGCTCCATGCAGATTTCGTCTATGACCGAATCTGCAACGGGCAGCGTGCTGCGCTGTACCTCTCCGTGGGCCTTCTGCTTTTTCTGGGGGAGCGGTCCGGAGGTGAGCCAGATTTCTTATGGTCTGACCGGATGGTGGCCGAGCATTGCCGGTCTTTGTCAGCTGATCTCGATTGTGGCACTGACTTCAGTTCTGGCACTTATGCTTTATCGCAGAAGAAAGAGCGAGGCAGCAGGAGCGGCACTGGCATTCGGAAAGCTCGAAGGATTGGTGAAGGTTCTTCTTGCGGTTCCGGCAGCCCTGATCGCAGGGCTTGTCGGAAGTGAGCTGCACTCTGTAATCTGGGAGATCGTATTCATCGTATTGTTTGCGTCGCTTGCCTGCATGGTCATGGAGTTTATTTATCGCTGGGATATTCATCAGGTACTGCAGCACAAGGGACATATTGCAGTGTCTGTCGTCCTGGCCTCGCTCATTTTTTTCCCGTTCCGGTATGATATCGGGGGATACAATTCGTATCTTCCGGAAAAGGATGCGCTTGCTTCAATGGCAGTACAGGGTGTAGACAGTACGTATACGTATCCGGAGGTTCAAAAGCAGGAGGACGAAAAGGAAAAGTCAGAAGAGCAGAAGAATCTTGATTATCTGGAATGCGGACAGATTGATGCATTGTATAAGCTGGCTGAAAACGGAGTGGAATTTGCCCAAAAAACGTTGCTGGATGATTATTCCTATGATGGAGAGACAGTAGCAATTAATCTGAAATATCATTTGAAAAATGGCAAGGAGGTTTACAGAAGATACGATGTGAACCGGGAGCTGTATCTGGAAACGATGGAGAAGCTGATGCAGGACGATCAGTATAAAGAAAGGTATTATCCGATTCTTTCCATGGAGCCGAAGGAGATTTATCAGATGACGGCAGAGTGCTATCAGGAAAACTTTCCGGGGCTGATGCGTTATTATCCGGTTACGATCTCCAGCTCTATATCGTATGCAGAAGAGACAGAAACGGAGAAGACAGAAGAGACGAAGCTGGAGCAGCTTCCGGAAGTGCAGACACAGGAAGAGACGGAAAAAGAGACCGCAGTTCCGGAGGAGGACGAAGATTACTGGTCAGAAATTACAATGTGGGATGGCACGAATATGGATTATGGAATTCAGATTCAGATCCCGCAGGCAAATAAAGCAGAATTTCTTGAGGCATACCGGAAAGATATGATGACACTTACTTTTACACAGATCTACAATGCATTAAATTCGCTGGAGGTACAGCTGCAGGAAAATCGCCAGACGTATATATTTGATCGGTATCCGCTGAATGAGAATTTCAAAAATACAGCGCGTGTACTGCAGAAAATCGCGCAGGGCGGTGAAGACGGAGAAAATTTTTCTGTGATTTATGGATAAAGAAAGAAGGATAAAGTGCAGTTTGACGCATTAATACTGGACGTTGACGGAACACTTTGGAATTCAACGGGAATTGTGGCGAAAGCATGGACGAAGGCGGTAAGAGAAGGCGGCGGAAGCCGGGAGATCACGGCAGAAATGCTTCAGGAGCAATTCGGCAAGACAATGAAGGTGATAGCGGATAATCTGCTTCCGGAACTTGAGCCAAAGCAGCGGTATGCGATCATGGATGTCT
>CAKRPI010000054.1 GCA_934376945.1 uncultured Lachnospiraceae bacterium
TCATGGGACAGGAGTTCGGACAGCTGCGTGAGTGGAGTGAGGAACGCGAGCTTGACTGGTATCTGCTTGCGGAGGAGAAACATAAACAGCTGCAGAATTATGTACGGGCATTGCAGCAGTTGTATACAAAAAATAAGGCAATGTATGAGCTTGACTGCAGACCGGAGGGCTTTGAGTGGATCAATGCCGATGACTGTTTCCGCAGCATTTTCAGCTTTGTGCGCCACAGTGCAGATGGAAAGAATAACCTTCTTTTTGTTATCAATTTTACGCCGGTAGCAAGACCGGATTACCGTGTCGGTGTACCGAAGCGTAAACAGTACAAGCTGATTCTGAACAGTGATGATGCACAGTTTGGCGGAAGCGGAAAGCTTCAGCCGGAGGTATACAAGGCAGTGAAGAGTGAGTGCGACGGAAGGCCGTATTCATTTGCGTATGATCTGCCGGCGTATGGTGTGGCAGTATTTAAGTTCTGAATCTGAACGAGCTGTAAAATCTTGTTGGTTGTGTTTTTTATTGCCAAATCTGAAAAAATAGTCTATATTAGTAATGTATGTGCAAATACTTGGAAAAGGACGTGAAAATATATGATATCCAGCCAGATTTTACAGAATACAATTGACGAACTGCATACGATCACAAGAGTTGATTTCGCAGTGATGGATGTAGAGGGTAATGAGATAGCAACTACGATGCAGTCAGGCTTTGTGCAGCAGCAGGCAGCAGTACAGTTTGCAAATTCGCCTGCGGACAGCCAGATTGTGCAGAATGCACATTTCTTTAAAATATATGATGAAAAGACACTGGAGTACATTTTGGTGTCAAACGGTACTTCAGAGGATACGTATATGCTCGGCCGTGTTGCGGTCAGCGAGATTCAGAATCTGATCGTGGCCTATAAGGAGCGCTTTGATAAAAACAATTTTATCCAAAACCTGCTTCTTGACAATATGCTTCTTATCGATGTGTATAATCGTGCAAAGAAGCTTCACATTGATACAGAGGTACGCCGTATCGTTTATCTGATCGAGACGAAGTATGAGAAAGATAATACGGCAATGGAGATCGTCAAAAGTCTTTTCAGCAGCCGCACAAAGGATTTTATCACTGCAGTCGATGAAAAGAGTATCATTCTGGTACAGGAGCTGCGGGAAGAGGATGATTATGAAGAGGTGGAGCAGACCGCAAAAATGCTGCGAGATATGCTGAACACGGAGGCAATGTCCAGCGTGCGGATTGCATATGGTACGATTGTCGGGGAAATCAGGCAGGTATCCCGCTCTTATAAAGAAGCAAAGATGGCACTCGATGTCGGCAAGATCTTTTATATGGAGAAGTCGATTATTGCCTACAATACACTTGGCATCGGCCGTCTGATCTATCAGCTTCCGGTTCCGTTGTGTCAGATGTTTATGAAGGAAGTCTTTACGGAGACAATGCCGGATGCTTTTGATGATGAGACTCTGACAACGATCAACAAATTCTTTGAGAATAATCTGAATGTATCTGAGACGGCACGTCAGCTTTATATTCATCGAAATACACTTGTGTATCGGCTCGAAAAGCTGCAGAAGAGTACGGGGCTTGATATCCGTGCCTTTGATGATGCGCTGACCTTCAAGATTGCAATGATGGTCGTAAGCTATATGAAGTATATGGAGCAGCAGGTGTAAAACGTGATGCAGGCGGTGATATTTGATATGGACGGAGTCATTTTTGACTCCGAAACGCTGGTTCTTGAGACGTGGAAGGAGACGGCGGAGCGCCATGGCGTAGCAGGTGTGGAGCAGGTGTGCCAGAAATGTCTTGGGCTGAATGCATCGGCTTCAAAGCAGGTATTTCTTGCTCATTACGGGGATGATTTTCCGTATGATGAGTACAAAAAAGAAATGGGTGCTTTGTTCCATGAGCGTGCAGATGGAGGACGGCTGAATCAAAAGCCTGGAATCCGGGAGCTTCTTATATTTCTGCAGGACCATAAGATTCGCACGGCGGTTGCATCCTCCACAAAAAGTGAACTTGTAGAGACAGAGCTGCGGGAGGGTGGTCTTCTGCCGTTGTTTGATGCAGTGATCGGTGGAGATATGGTACAAAAAAGCAAGCCGGAGCCGGATATTTTTCTGAAGGCGTGTGAGGTACTTGCAGTGAGTCCAAAGCAGTCCTGGGTAATTGAGGATTCGTATAATGGAATTCGTGCCGCATCGAGGGCAGGAGCAGTGCCGGTGATGGTGCCTGATCTTGCAGAGCCGACGGAAGAGATGAGGCGGTTGGCCACATATATCCTGCCGTCGCTTGTAGAGGTACGCAAGGAGATCGAGAGGCTACTGCTTGCAAAAACAAAATAACAGGAAAATTTAGTGGTGATTTTTAGTGATTTTTAGTGATATTCAGTGAGCGTTTAAACAGCGCAGAGAATATCCGGGAGAACGGATCATAGAAAAGGAAGCTGTGGAAGACAATCTTTTGGAATCGGGAATGTCTGCTGCAGCTTTTTTGTGTGGATTATGGAATATGTAAATCTTGGCTCTGTATCAGAAAGCTGGAAAGGATTTATCTGATATAGGGCTATTTTTATGTAAAAATATATAATAAGACATATATTATATTTATTAATATTTCACAAATATAAAATAATGTATCACAATGACTTTACAAACTAACAAAAAGTGATATACTACATATCACAAACAACACACCGAGAGAGGAGGAAACAGATTGAGAAGCGTCGCAATAACAGCATTGCTGTGTATTTCGATGGCAGCGATGCTGTCGGATTTAAAAACAGGGAAAATACAAAATGGAATTATTGCGGCAGGAGTGATGTGCGGTATTTGTTACCAGGCGGCTTCCTGCGGACCGGCAGGGATTATGGTTTCTGCAGGCGGAATTCTTCTTCCGCTTCTGCTGATGGGCGGATTGTTTTATTTTCGGATGACAGGTGCCGGCGATATTAAGCTGCTGTGTATGACCGGTGCTTTTCTGGGACCGGCGGACGGAGTTCGGACGCTGATCGCATCAATTTTGATTGCCGGTATTATTTCCGGCTGGATCATGGTGCGGCAGAAGAGTTTTACCGGAAGGATGCTGTATTTTATAGAATATACACAGCGGCGAACAGCAGGGGGCAGTTGGGAAAGCTATATGGCAGATGTGCCGGAGAGTGCAAAGTTTTGTTTTTCAGTTCCTGTTTTTTTCAGTGTACTGGGATATATAGGAGGGATTTTTTGAAGAAGAGTATTTTTGCTGTCTGTGATCTTGATTCGTCGTATGCATGTCATCTGATGGACTATCTGAATGAAAAAAAGAGTACGCCGTTTGAGGTGCAGGCATTTACAAGTGTAGAAAATCTGAAGGAGTTTGCAGCACAGCAGCCGATTGAGATTTTATTGATTTCCACACGTGCGATGTGCAACGAGATTCGTGAACTGCCAATCAGCAGAGTTGTGATCCTGTCGGAAGGAGAACAGTTTCAGAAGACGGATCTGGAGGAATATCCCTTTGTGTATAAGTATCAGTCCTCTGATCAGCTGATCAGTGAAGTAATGGAATATTATGCAGCGACAAATCCGGAGACCTGCCTGTTTACAACGACGGCGAAGACAAAGCTGATCGGTATTTATTCACCGGTCGGACGAAGTGGGAAAACCTCCTTTGCGTTGGCTTTAGGAGAGATTCTGGCAGAGACAAAGCAGGTGCTGTATCTGAATCTTGAGGAATATTCCGGCTTTGAGGAATTGTTCAATCTGCATTATCGGGCGGACATTACAGATCTGATTTATTATGCGAGACAGAAGGAGGGGAACCTGATCTATAAACTGAATTCAGTGATTCAGTCCTTTCATTCGCTTCAGTATATTCCTCCGGCACTGTTTTCGGCAGATCTGCGTGACGTTTCCGGCGAAGAGTGGATGACATTTCTTCAGGAGATCATGACATATTGCGAATATGATGTGATCATTCTGGATCTTGGCAGCCAGGTGGACGAGCTGTTCCAGCTTCTGCAAAAGTGTGAGAGGATCTATATGCCGGTACTCCAGGATGAGATAGCAAAGGCAAAGCTGGCGCAGTATGACAAACTGCTTACGATGCTGGATTTACGGGAGATGTCGGAAAAGACGAGCAGGATTCTTCTGCCGACTGTGCGGCTTCGGAGGGAAGATGATGTGACTCAGCAGCTTGTATGGGGAGAGATGGGAAAATATGTGCGTCGTCTTCTATGGGAGGAGGAGCAGAGAGAGCCATGACGGAAGAGCGGTTTCAGCAAATGCGAAAAACGCTGATGGAGGAGCTTGAGGGATACCGGGAGATTCAGGATGAAGAGATTTATTATCGGATCGATTCCCTGATTCAGGAATCCGGTACAGAGTATTATATCCGGCTGTCTGATCGCAATGTACTGCGAAGAGAGCTTTTTAATTCAATCCGTAGGCTTGATGTATTGCAGGAGCTGATTGATGATGACAGCGTGACTGAGATTATGGTAAACGGGACGGACGGTATTTTTGTAGAGCGTGCAGGGCGGCTGTTTGAATGGGAAAAAAAGTTTGTCTCACAGGAAAAGCTGGAGGATATTTCACAGCAGATTGTGGGAAGGTGCAATCGTATTGTAAATGAATCGGTTCCGATCGTGGATGCCAGGCTTGATAACGGAGCGCGTGTGAATATTGTAATGCCGCCTGTAGCGTTAAATGGACCGGTGATCACAATCCGAAGATTTCCGGATCATCCGATCAGTATGGAGGAACTGATCCGCTGGGGCGCAGTATCACAGGAGGTAGTTGCATTTTTGGAGTTGTTGGTGCGTGCGGGATATAACATTTTCATTTCCGGTGGAACCGGATCCGGCAAGACTACTTTTTTGAATGCACTGTCCCACTATATTCCCAAGGATGAGCGGATTATTACAATCGAGGATAATGCGGAGCTGCAGATCCAAGGGGTGGCGAATCTGGTGCGGCTGGAGGCAAGAAATGCAAATACGGAAGGAAAGATGGAAATTTCAATCCGTGATCTCATCCGTTCCAGCCTTCGTATGAGACCGGATCGGATTATTATTGGAGAGGTGCGCGGCAGTGAAGCAGTGGATCTTCTGCAGGCACTTAATACGGGGCATGATGGATCCTTAAGTACCGGTCATGCAAACAGCCCGGAGGATATGCTTTCACGTCTGGAAACGATGGTGCTAATGGGAATCGAGATTCCGCTTCCGGCAATCCGTCGGCAGATTGCTTCCGGAATTGATGTGATCGTACATCTGGGGCGTATGAGAGACCGCTCAAGAAAGGTGCTGCAGATACTGGAAATTTTGGGCTACGATGCTTTGAAATGTGAGATTCGGACGCAGATCCTGTATGAGTTTGAAGAGTCCGGAGTGAATATGGAAGGAAAGATCGAGGGCAGATTGGCAAAAAGGGCAGAGATCAGCCGGAGAAAGAAACTCGAACGGGCAGGATATTATCTGGATGAGAACGAGTCGGGAAGCATGTGGAAATCAGTGACAGCGGATAGAGGAGGTGAATGAGGGGATGGCGGATAGTGAAGTGGATGAGAGAATGGTGGATAAAAAGAGGCGGATAGTGAAGTGGATGAGAGAATGGCAGATAAAAAGAAACGGATGAGAGAACAAAAAATAAGCATGAAAAGAACGGAGGGAAGAGAAAAAAGTGAACTCCGGATTGATTATACGGTGTACCGGTTTTCGAAGAAAGAGATCGGACAGTATCTGGCATTGTACCTGGTGTTGGATGCGGTGATCAGCTATCTGTTTTTTTGTTCGCCGGCAGCATTTATTCTTTTGCTTCCCGGACTCTGGCCATTTTTTAAAGAGCAGAAGGCCTCCTTGAAACGAAAACGGGAAAGCGAGATGCGCAGACAGTTTCTTGATGGAATCCAGATGACATCAGCCTCTCTTCAGGCAGGATATTCGGTAGAAAATGCATTTCGGGAAGCTGCCGGTGAGCTGACACGGATTTATGAGGAGGATGATTTTATCCTGCGAGAATTTCGGATCCTGACTGCACAGATGGAAATGAGCAGAAATATTGAAGAGCTTATGATGGATCTTGGAAGGAGAAGCGGTGTAGAGGATATTATCAGCTTTGCTGAAGTATTTCTGACTGCAAAGCGAAGCGGAGGAGATCTTTTGTTGATTATCCGGAATACGGCATCCTGCATTAGGCAGAAGCACGAGACTATGCAGGAAATTGAGACCTGCCTGTCCGGAAAGATTATGGAGCAGAATATTATGAGTCTTGTGCCGGTATTGATCCTGGCATATGTGAAGCTTTCTTCGCCGGAATTTCTGGAGGGCATGTATGGGAATCTGGTTGGTACGGCAGTAATGACAGTCTGTTTCGTTGTTTATGTGCTCGCATATCTGTGGGGAAAACGGATTGTGCGAATCGAGGTATAGCGTGAAAAACATCAAAAAAGTATATGAAAAATTGGGTGAGTTTCTGGTTGATCTTCTGAAGGCAGATCAGCCGGGAAAGGGGAAGCAGGAGCTGAGGGAAGAACTGACGGCACTTCGCGCCGGGAGTAATGAAACGGTGCGGGATTATTATATCCGTAAATTTTCTACGGTATTGATGGTGCTGTCGGCCGGAATCTTTTTATCGGGTGTATGTTTTCTGGCATACATGGAGAAAACATCGAACGTAGAGGATCAGATCCTGATGCGGCCTGGCTACGGGGAAGAAAACAGACAGGAGGAACTGACAGTCGAAGTAGACGGAAAGGAGGTGCAGCAGCTTGAGATAACCGTTCAGGCGAGAACGTATACGGATCAGGAAATGCATGAGCTGACAGAGAAGGCAATTGCAGAGCTGGAGCAGATTCTGCCGGGAAAAAATGAATCACTGGATGAAGTAAGGGATGATCTTGTATTTCCCAAAACACTGATGGACGGAGCAGTGGAAGTCAGTTATGTAACAACACCGTATGGCGTGGTGGATGAAGACGGTGTTTTATCGGACGTGGAGAAGGAAGACGGTATACTGACAGAAATACAGGTTACGCTTACCTGCGGAGAAACGGAGACTGTTCATATCATTCATGCAAGAGTGTTTCCGCGCATTCTGACACATGAAGAACAGCTGCAAAAGGAGATCAGGAAAGCAGTGGAACAAAAGGATGCAAGCGGGCGTTATGAAGATACTCTGAAGCTGCCGGAAAATGTGGATGGAAGAGCACTTATATGGCAGTACCAGGAGGAAAATCCATTTACAACGGTTCTTGCACTTGCATTGATTGCAGCGGTGCTGGTGTATCTGGAGATGGACAGCCGGGTTCATACAAGGGCGGAAGAACGAAAGAATCAGCTGATGCTGGATTATCCGGATCTGATGTGGAAAATGACAATGTTGCTTGGAGCGGGGCTTACGATCAAGGGAACGTTTACCAGGATGGCGAAGCAGTATTACAAGGACAGGCGAAAGCTAAGGTACGTGTATGAGGAGGTATTGTATACATGCAGAGAAATGGAAAGCGGCGTTTCAGAAGCAGAGGCGTATGAGCGGTTTGGCAGACGATGCGGGCTCCCGGAGTATATACGGCTGGGATCTGTTCTGTCACAGAACCTGAAAAAGGGTACGCGAGGATTGACCTCGCTTCTTGAGGAGGAAGCAGTTTCTTCTATGACAGATCGGAAAAATAATGCACGTAAGCTTGGAGAAAAAGCAGGAACAAAGCTTTTATTTCCAATGATTTTGATGCTTGGGATTGTAATGGTGATTTTGATGGTGCCGGCATTTCTGGCATTTTAACCGAGTCAGGCAAGTCCCCTGCGGGGTTGCGCGGAGCAATAAGCAGCGGGTGGGGACTTGCTTGTATCATAAGTGAGATACCTCACTCATGATACAGGTTATGAAATATCATAAGGAAGGATCCGCTTGTGGAATCTCGTAAAGAGGGATCCGTTTACGGGAGGATTCCTTACGAGCCTGGATCCCTTATGATCCTATAAGTAGCGAAGCGGATTGAGAATATCCGCTTTGACATGAACACGGGAGAATGAGTACAGGAGAATGAATACAGGAGAAATAGAGGTAAAAGCCTGGAAGCAGAGGAAAGGCAGAGAGGAGTACGTATGGAACATGTAACAGCATTTTTGAAAGAAGAAGATGGCGTTGGTGTAGTGGAGATTATTTTGATTCTGGTGGTGCTGATCAGTCTTGTACTGATCTTTAAAAAGCAGCTGACAAGCCTGGTTAAGAGTATTCTCAGTAAGATCGTAAGTCAGAGTAACAGTGTCTGATCCACAATAAGTAAAGACGAGTATGTCAGCAGATGCTGCGTTGTATGACAGTACGAAGGGAAGAGACAGAAGAACAATGCATGGAGCAGAAAAAAATGAGGAAAGCCAAAATGCAGAAAGAAACAGGATATGATACATACGGCGGAACATGGAGTGGTTCGATTACAGTTTTTTTAAGCCTGCTGTGCATTATATTTTTCAGTCTGATCTGTACGGCTGCGGAGTCAGCAAGAATTCAGGGCGCGAGAACACAGACGGCAAATATTGCAGGAATGGCGACATTTTCTGTACTTGGTGAGTTTGAGAAAGCACTGCTGGAGGACTATGAGATCTTTGCAGTAGACGGCGCTTACGGCAGTGGTTCCTTTAAGAGTGAAAAGGTGAAAAATCGTTTGGAATATTACCTGAAGCTTAATACAGATCCAAAGGAAGGTGTCTTCTCTGTCTGGTGCTTTGATCCCTGGAATCTGGAGCTGACAGATACAGAGCTTACGGGTTATGCATTACTGACGGATGATTTCGGCGAACCGTTTTATCAACAGGCGGTTCGCTATATGAAAACGAATGCGGCTTCTCTTGCGCTTGACCATCTGAAAGAATATTCAGAGCATACGAATACAATACAGAGATGGGAAAAGGAGTATGAAAAACGCAGGAAAGAAAATGATGGACAGCTTTCCGGTCTGGAAGATAAAAAGAAACAGAAGCTGGAGCAGTTGGAATCAGAGGCTGCTGAGAATGGAACAGAGATTGTGGAAGTTCCAAAGACAGAAAATCCGCTGAAAGCGATTGCGAAGCTGCGTCGGAAAAGTACACTTGAGATCGTGACAGGAGGAAAAAAAATTTCAAAAAAGAAGGTACGAACAGGAAAGCTTCCGTCAAAGCACAGGCCGAAAAGCGGGACCTTGAAGTTAAAAAAAGAAAACAGCGGATTTCTGGCCAATACTTTGTTTCGGGAGTATCTGATGCTTCATTTTCCAAATTATTTAAGCAGTGAGAAAACAGGAAAACTGGATTATCAGATTGAATATCTGCTGGGAGGAAAGGTGTCGGATAAAAAGAACCTGAAATATGTTGTGAACCGGCTGCTTTTGATACGGGAAGGAATGAATTATCTCTATGCGCTGGAAGCGCCTGAAATGAACGGAAGGGCAGAAGGCCTGGCAGTGACGTTGACCGGATTCCTCGGGATGCCGGCATTGACAGCAGCTACGAAGCATGCGCTTTTGCTGGCATGGGCATACGGAGAAAGCCTGATCGATGTACGGACGCTGCTTGATGACGGGAAGGTGCCGCTTTTTAAAGATGCCGGGTCGTGGAAGCTTACACTGGAAAATCTCGGTCGGATCACAGAAATTCTGGAGCAGGGCAATACGGGAGAGACAAGCGGATTGTCTTATGCAGAGTATCTGAGAATTCTTTTGAACCTTGGTTCGCTGACCGATCAGAAGATGCGTGCGCTTGATATGATTCAGTGCAATCTTAGAGAGAATCCGAAAAGTGCAGATTTTTATGCGGCAAATTGTGTGGTCGGCACGGAAATGACAGGAAAATGGAAGTGTGCGCCGGTGTTCTTCCGGGTACCATCGGCGTTTCTTGGAGTCAGCAGTGAAACGTTGGTTTTTGAACAACAGGCCGGAATGGCATATTAAGAAGGGAAGCGGGGTGAAAAAGAGTGTTCTTGTATTTCACATTTATCAGAAATTCGTTAATGATCCGTAACAGAAAAAAACTTCCAAAAATAAAAAAAGGAAAGGACAGATTCTCTCCCCCAAATGCTCTTGAAATTTCCTCGGGTTTTAAAAGAAATACGGGAGCACTCTTTTTTACTCCGCTTCAGGCAGCAATGACGGTAGAAGCAGCGCTGGTACTTCCGCTTTTTCTCTTTTGTATGACGGCTGTAATTCAATATGCTGCAGTTATGGGGACCGCGGTGCAGATTGGCACGGCACTTACGGAAACCGGAAAGTCGATGGCAACAGCTGCCTATGCAGTAAGATACGGTGGCGAAGGGAGTGGATCCGGACTTGCAGTGAGTGCGTTATCTGCAGGTTATGCACATCATAAGGTGATGGGCAGAGTGGACGACTCCGATCAGATTAAAAATGTGAACATGGCATTGTCTTCTTTTTTACAGAAGGAAGAACAGATTGATCTTGTCATGACGTATCAGATACGGACACCGGTCCCTGTCATAAAGCTGCCGGGAAATTTTTTTCTTCAGCGAGCCTGTGTGCGGGCATGGACAGGGCGGAATACGTACGGAAAAGACGAATTAGGGAATGAAAATGGATTCAAAGACGTCTATGTAACTGAGAACGGGAGTGTATACCATGAAGATTTGAATTGCTCATATCTAAACCCATCGATCCGTGAAATTGATGATGATGCAATCGGAGCCCTGCGTAATCGCAGTGGTGAGAAATACAGACCATGTGAGAGCTGTGGGGGCGGAAACGGAACGGTGTATATTACAGATGAAGGAAACCGTTACCACCGGTCACCCGGCTGCAGCGGACTGAAACGTACAATACATACGGAAGGAAAGGACAGCTGCGGGCTGCGTCCGTGTTCGAAATGCGGCAGCTGACAAAACGGGTGATAAACAATGTTTCAGAACATCGTTACAATGACAGCATTATTGATTTGCAGTTATGTGGATATCCGGTATCAGAAAGTGGAGAAACGGGTGGCAGGAATTTATGCTCTGCTGGTGCTTGCCGGTCGGATCACAGAGGGAATAAATGGTATGGCCATTCTTTTTGCCGGACTGGTTCCGGGGATCTTTTTCCTTTTTGTATCATTTGTGACAAGACAGGGAATTGGGTACGGAGACAGCATATTGATACTGATTCTCGGGGCTTCTGTGGGACTGCAGCGGGAGATGAAAATTCTGCTGGCAGCGTTTGGCATTTCCGGTATCTGGGCAGGTGTTTTGCTTTATCGAAAACGGGGGAATATGAAGCAGGAGTTTCCATTTGTACCGTTTTTATTGATCGGGACAGTACTGGCATTGCTTGCCGGAGGATGAAAAGCCGGAAGTAATTAACTCATCACTTATAAAAGTGGGAGTTTTCTCGACTGAGATAAAATACGATAAGAGATGGGATGAAGAATATGAAAGAAGAAAAACGAAAAAAGCAGTGCAGCAGGGAGCAAAATGGCTGGAAGGGAAGCTACACGGTAGAGGCAGCGGTGATTCTGCCGCTTACCGTGTTGATTTTAGCTGCCATAATTCTGGCAGCGTTTTACATTCATGACCGAAGCACTATGCATGGAATTGTATGTGAAATTGCATCATCAGGAAGCAACAGTATTACACAGGAGCAGCGGACAAAAAGGATGGAGGAGCTTCGAAGCAGAGTGAAACAACAGAGATTTCTCGGAAGCAGAAATCTGTCAGTCAGTGCTTCCGGTGGGGATACAGAAATTCATGCAGCGATTGGCGGCTCTTATCCGATACCGGGTATAACAGCGCGGTTTTTTACAAAAGGAACATTTTCCATGCAATACAGCTGGAAGATGAAAAGTGCAGAGCCGGCAAAAACAATCTGGCAGATCCGTGGTGTGGCAGGAATCCTTGGAGGTGGCATGTGAAAGCAGAATATAAAAGAAACCTGAAGGATAATTATTTGATTCTGAGTGCGCCAGAAGAAAAGGAAGAAGACGATTACAGTATCTATATGGTAGAAAAAAATCAGATTCCGGGACTTCTTCCACTGCGTCGCTCCAGGGTGGACGGGAAATTGCTGCTGAATTATGAGATTACAGGAAAACAGACACTGGTCGGATTGTATGAACGAAAGCTATTGCGCTGTGCGGACATTTTGTTGGTTTTATCGGAACTTTGCGATGTACTTGATACGTTGCAGAAGTATCTTTTAAGCCCGGAAAAGTTGATTTTTGATCCGGAATATATTTATCTGGAGCCAGAGAGGAAAAAGTTGTTTCTTTGTTATGCGCCGGGAGTAAAAAATGAAGCCTCTATCCAGGTACTTGCGGAGTTTATACTGCGCAGGCTGGATCATCAGGATGCGGAAGCCGTGGCTGCCGGGTATCGTTTTTATGGAAAAACGCAGGAGGAAAATTTCAGTCTGCAGAATTCACTGAAGGAATTGATGCTGGAATATCAGAGCAGGGAAGAAGGGAAGGGTGCCGGCTCTGTAAAGTCAGAATATGAAGCAGAGAATGACGGGTATCGCAGTCGGATATCACCACCATATGGGATTGACCGGCAGAGGGAAGAAACTGTGCAACCGTACGCAGAGGCATTTGGAAGAGTATCCTCCGTAAAACAGTATGAAGAGCCGGAAGTGATTCATAAGACGCGAAGAAAATATCAGGCTGCAAATGGAGAAGCATCAAAGCAAAATGATACAGAAAACATGGTAAAACAAAGCTTGGAAAGGAGAAATTCAGGAAAGAACAGTGCGGTAAAAGCAGAAAAAGCAAACAAGAAAAGCGAGAAGGTACGTTTTGCGGACCGGCTTTTCGAAATTGTGCATCCGGCAGTGTTGCTTTCCGGTTTATTTTTGCTGGCGATGCTGGAAATACTATTTTACTTTGGCTATCTTCAGCTGACCGAAACAGGAGGTGCGTTTTTTCTGATTCTTTCAGGAGAACTGTTGATCAACAGCTTTTGGAAACGGGCAAAGGAAGAGAAGGAAAAGCAGAAATTTGACAGCTGGGCGGCCGAAGAAGAGGAGGATGAGGAATATCAGGAGCTGATGCAGGAGATGTATCGACGTTCGCCGGAGCCGGCAGAATCGCCTGAGGAGATCGGTGAGACAAGATGTCTGACCGATCTCAAGGAGCAGGAACTGCGATTGGTTCCGGTTCGCCATCAGGAAATAAGCGGTACTGCAGAGGGTGACTTTCCGGACATTATTGTAAAACAAAGCAGTGTAACGGTCGGAAAGATGCGTCAGCAGTGTGATATAGTTTTGATGGCGCCGGCCATCAGCAGAATGCACGCCCGCTTGGAATATCGGCAGGGCGCTTATTACCTGAAAGATCTCAACAGCCGCAACGGAACGTTTCTGAATGGAGAACGATTGATGCCACAGGAGGCAAGGAGCCTTAATCATGGAGATCGTGTTGCTTTTGCGGATATTTCGTACCGGGCGATACGAATGTAAGGGATCAGTCGGCTTCTGTCTGCGGCAGGCTTGCTTTTGCGCGGAACCAGTAGGTATAAAGATCCTGAAAACCAAGCGAGGTATAGAGATCTTTCGCATGTGTATTGTTCTTTACGACCTGCAGATATGCCCTGGAGGCTCCTTTTTTTCGTGCTTCAGAGAGAATGGAACTGCAGATTGCACGGCCGTAACCCTTATGGCGGCAGCTTGCATCGACGTAGATTGCATAAAGGCCTACGTGACCACGATCCATGATTCCGAGTCCGGAAGCGACCATGCGGCCGTCAATTTCGATGCTTGCGACAATCGTTTCTTTTGGAATTGCTTTAAACATAGATGGAACGATACGGCGCAGAGTTGGGTTGGTAGTGCCATTTAAGCGGAAAAGAGAAGTAATCCAGTCATCGGTAATGCGATCCTGAAGCAGAACAATGGTATCATTCGGATAGAGAAGAAAGGACGGAAGTCCGGAATTCCTTCCATAGTATTCATATTCCGCACCAATGGAAGGATAGCAGATAAAATCTTTCATCTCCATTGTCATAACCTCAGTAATATGCTGAATTTCATAACCCATACCATCTAGAAGCTGATCAAAGGAAGGATCAAGCAATGGACTGATTTTAAAAATCACAGGAGTATGATAATTGGCATATACAGCTTCGCAGTAGCGAATCTTTTCATTGATCGGGAGCTGGGAAGCGCCTACCTGTGTTACACTGTTGGTGCGGTGTGTATAATTATGCGAAAAACGGATCAGCCAGCCATCGTACAGTTCGATTTTGTGAGAAGGCCATGCATTCAGCGAAATTTCCTCGATTAATTTAATATAGGCAGAATTTTCTGAAAAATTTTCCATAAAATAAAAACGCCTCCCTTATTTTTTGCCTATCATACCATGGAATATACAGAAAGTGCAAGCACTGTCAGAAATGCTTGATTTACGAAGAAAGAATTCCTATAATGTGAACATACCGGATAAAACGGCGTACCTGTCCGAAAAGAGATAGGCGTTTTGCGGAAGACCGTGTGATATACAGTGAAGCCATGGATACGGACAGTGCATAAATATTCGGATGTTAACGTACTTTCGGAATCTATGTACTCTCGGAATCTTTTTGTGCTTGATTTTGTGAGAAGATTTTTTGTCAGTTGTGCCCAAATTTCTGAGG
>CAKRPI010000055.1 GCA_934376945.1 uncultured Lachnospiraceae bacterium
AAGGGCTATCGCCAAACGGTAAGGCAACGGACTCTGACTCCGTCATTTTCCAGGTTCGAATCCTGGTAGCCCTGGTAAAGAGATACTCGTTTGAGTGTCTCTTTTTATTTTATTTTAACTGTTTGAAAACATTCAGTTCATCATCCAAATCATCAAGTATCATAGTCAAAGCGGATATTCGCAATCCGCTTTGACTATTCACATCCAATCTCCTCGTAATACCGATCCGCTATATATTCGGCAGATTCTGCCCACAATCCATTTTCTGTCTGCTGCAACGTTTTATAGGTTTCCGATTTATAGAATCGCAATACTGCTTCCTCAAAACTAATCTGAAAATGATTCTGCAATATTTTAATTACATCTCTGATCTGTATACATACATTCATTGTAATATCTTTTCCGTTAAAACTATAGATTTTCTCTGGCATAAGATTTCCTCCCCACAAACTTCAAATACTGTAATGCCTTCTCTGTATGAAATGACACCTGATTGTTCACATTATTATAGCGAAGTCTTTCCACTGCCTCTCGCGCAGTTAATATATTAGCAATATACAACTGAACTGTTTCCATGGTATTATCATCTGCCACAGGACCAATCACTACATCATACTCATGCTGTATTCCGCCTTTACTTCTATTCATTTTAATAAATTCTAGCCATTCCTCACTTAATGTATCAAAACGTTTTACTTTTAATCCAGGCACTTCATCAAACAAATATTCATAAACATAATAATTATTCTTTTTTTCTCTCAAGGCTAGTCTATATGCCCATTCTTTTGATTGAGATTTCAACACCGTAGTATAAAATCCTTTTCCAAAATCACGTCGATTATGCGATTTTCCAAGGTCTATTTTTCCAAAAACAAAACAACTTCCATGATATACCACAAGCTCTCTACCACCTTCAGCAATCACTTTTTCCACAAATTCTAAAGTCTCCTCGAAACTAACTTGATGAAGATATTCGTGCTGAATCAACATTTTCTCAAAGACCTGATTTTTATGAAATAATTCAGCCACCTCTTCTCCAGAAATATTATATTTTTCTGCATATGCTTCCATTGCTTCAACAGCCAAAATCTCACAATCTGTTTGTACACTCATCACACACACCCCATCTCTTATTTAATATCCAGTCTCTAACCAATATTCGCACTTTACGATATATGTGAATTTGCAATTTCCAATTTAAAGCGATCTCCTCTGAAATACACATTTGAATACTCGATTACTCTGTCCATTTTCCCATAAACAGTTTCCTCCAGATGAAGCAGAGCATACCCTTCCTGTACCTGCATCAGCTTTGCTTTTTCTTTATCTGCCCACACAATTTCCATTGTTTCCATTATATTTTTTTGTACAGTTCCATAATCTTCTTTTAAAATATCGCACAACTGACGATTTTCAAATTCTGATTCTTTGCTTAAAATATCAGGATACAGCTTTTCCGGCAGATAAGATATATGGAAACTAAACGGGCTTTCCTCAACAAATCGGATTCGTGCAATCACTACAATCTTCGCATTTTTCTCTACCTGTAAAATATCAGCCAGCTTTCTGTCTGCATCTATTATTCTCGTATACACGGTTTTTGTCGTATTTTTATACCCTTTTTGATCCAGCTGCTCCTGGATTCCCATAAAAGAAAGCGGACGCCCTGTTATTTTACTGGAACTGACAAACGTACCTTTTCCTTGCACTCGATACAGCAGTCCCGCTTGTACAAGCCGTAAAATAACAGAGCGTACAGTCATACGACTCACACCATATATCCTGCTCATTTCATTTTCGGATGGAATCCTGTCTCCTGCCCCCCATATGCCATCTCTGATGTTACTTTTTAATATTTCTTCTAACTGCATATGCAAAGGTATTGCGCTCTTACCGTTCAGCTGTGTATCCATCCCTGCTCTCCACTTTCTGTTTTTATTTACTTTATTTCCACCTTTTCTTGTCTTGCCTCTCTATTCTATCCTTCTCCCTATCTTTCGTCAATCTGTAATGCATTCTTGATTTCCTGTTTTTCTTCAAGATTAAGAATTGGCAACGGACTTCTTGGCCTCCCAGCCTCGTATCCAAGCAAATTCATACAATATTTAATAGAAGAAACACCTCTTTTTCCTCCGGTCTTTTTAATGCGCACCTGCAGTTTTCTTTCGTATTCCGAATATGCAGCTTCCCCTTGCGTCTTCCACACTTCAAATAAATGTGCACACTCATCTGGAAAATAATTCGCCGCCGACAAAACACCGCCTTCTCCGCCGCACTTTAAGCACTTATGCAGATTGCTGATTGATCCTGCCATGACCGAAAAATCAGAACGCATTCCCACCGTGTCCATATATTGCTCCATCATATCTGATGAAGTATCCTTTATCCCTGCTATATTTGGATGCGATGCCAGTGTCTTCACTGCGTCAGCTGATATGGGCACCCCATTTGCAAACCCAGGTGCACAGTATAACAGAACCGGATAAGGACTGTTGTCTGCTATCCGTGTATAATACTCTACCAACACTTCGTCATTCATCATTTTTTTAAAGTAATGTGGTGTCAATACAGAAATATAGTCTGGTGTCAGATTTTCTCTCTCAAGCTTTTCAATAAAACGCAGTGTATGATACAGAGATTCTCTCCCAACGCCTGCAATAAGCCCCTTATCTGCCGCTCGATTTTCCGCGAACGTGCGTATTACAGCACAGGATTCCTCTTCATCCAGCATTTTAAATTCACCGTTGCTTCCAAGACACATATACCCGCTTATATTTGTGCAATTCCATTTTTCTATATTTTTCTTTAACTTCCGACAATCGAGTTCTTCTTTTTCGTCAAATGGTGTCACCGCTGGAATATATACGCCACTTAAAACCATTCTCATAGTCTTTTCCTTTCCGGCCGCTCAGCCATTTAGAAATTCTTCTGCATTCTTTACGATTCCATCTACATCCAGCTCATAATACTGCAGCAGTTTTTCATAACTTCCTGAAACTGCGTACTCTTTTTTTACTCCATGGATTTTTATTTTTACTGGACAGTATTCCGCACACACATCTGCTACGGAAGACCCGAGTCCTCCTCCGATATAATGTTCTTCAACTGTCATTATTCTTCCTGTCTTTTCAGCTGCCATCTGAATGATCTCCCGATCCACAGGTTGTATTGTAGGCATTCCTATTACCATAACCGAATACCCTTTTTTCTCTAATATTTCCGCAGCTTCCAGCACATTTCTCGTTGCTGTTCCTGTTGTGATGATTGCGAGATTACTTCCATTTTTTAATACGCTTCCTTTTCCAATCTCGAATTTCTGTTCTGGCCACAATTCTTCCATTGCCGGGTTGCCAATTCGCATGTACACAGGACCTTCGTATTCAAGCATCGCCTTTGACGCAGCACGTATTTCCCCCGGATCCTGCGGACACAATACCACCACTCCCGGAATCATTTTTATAATTGCAAAATCCTCCAGTGAATGATGCGTTGCCCCAAGATCTGAATATGTGAAACCACCGTTTCTTCCTACAATTTTTACATTCTGATGCATATAGCCAAGGTCATTCCGAAACATTTCATAATTTCGGCAAGTTACAAATGGTGCAATCGCACAAAAAACCGGTATTTTCCCAACAGTTGCCATTCCAGCTGCAATTCCTGTCACGGTCTGCTCCATAATTCCAAATTCATAATAACGTTCCGGATGTCTTTTTGCAAACTCTTTAAATCCAGAACTCCCGCCGCTGTCAGCTGACAATACAACAATGCGTTCATTTTCCTCTGCTACCTCCGATACAGCCGCGCCAAATGTTTTTCTCGGATCCCGCTTTTCTTTCATCATATCGCTACGCCTCCTGCTCTTCTTCCATTTTTCCGATTCTAGCCTCTACTTCCTGGATTGCCAGTTTCAGCTTTTCCTTATCCGGAGTCCAAAAATGACAGGAAACCTCATTTTCCAGAAACGAAACTCCTTTTCCTTTTACCGTATGGCAAATTACAGCCGTCGGTTTTTCTTTGCATGCGGGCATCAGATCCAGCACACAAACAATCTCCTCCATGTTGTTTCCATCTATCTCCAGTACATTCCAGCCAAATGCCTTAAATTTTTCACCCGCAGGCATAAAATTCATGACACGCTCAACACTGCCACTGATCTGTAAACCATTATTATCCAAAAAAAGAACCAGATTTTCCAGTCGGTACTGCGCAGCTACCGCAGCTGCCTCCCAGTTTGAACCCTCTGCCAGTTCTCCGTCCCCAAGCATTACATACACCATTGCATCCTTTTTTTCACTTCGCAGTGCCAGTGCCATTCCTTCTGCTATGGAAAGCCCGTGACCAAGTGCACCTGTGTTTGCCTCTATTCCCGGTAATTTATGCATATCCGGATGACCTGGTATTTTACTTTTCAGTTCACCATACGTGTCCAGAACATCTTTTGGAAAATATCCCTTCTCTGCCAGTACAGCATACTGCGCCATACACTTATGCCCAGCTGACAGAATAAAACGATCTCGATCTGCCCATTTCGGATTTTTCGGATTCACGCGCATCTTATAAAAATATAATGCAGTTATGATATCGATTGCCGAAAAGGCTCCTCCAATATGTCCATGTCCCCCCGCTTCCACCATGCGTAATATATTTCTCCGACACTTTTCTGCAATGAGTTCCAGCTCTTTTCTCTTTTTCACCGTTTCTTTTTCCATTTTTTCTATTGCCTCCTGCCTATGCGTCTAACCTGCTTATTTCATTTCCTCCTGCTCATATGCATAAATCCGCTGCACTTTTGGCATAGATCTTGACTGTGTATCAAACTTATTCTGCAGATATTCTTTTACCATCATTTTGGCAACCTCAATTCCGGTTACCTGCGCTCCCATCGTTATAATGTTCGCATGATTGCTCAACTCTGCCCTCTGCGCCTGAAATACATTATTGACCAGCGCCGCATATGCACCTTTTACTTTATTTGCTGCAATACACATTCCAATTCCAGTACCACAAATTAAAATTCCTCTGTCATATTTTTTCTGTGCCACCGCTTTTGCCACTTCTGTGGCCACCTCTGCATAAATAGGATTTTCACTTCCAAAATCACAGCAATCATACCCAAGTCCTTTTATATATGTAATCATCTCTTCCTTAAATTTCTGTGCATTCGGATCACATCCAATTGCTATTTTCATGCTTCTTTCCTCCTTCTGAATTTGTTATAATATGTATATACAAGTTGTGTTTTTCGTATGGGCTGCTTTTTTAAAAGCAGCCCATTTTGATTCTTTGCTGTTATTTTTATCTTGCAAGAAGCTCTTCCATTCTCGTTCCGACGGTTGCGATCGCATCATCAATCGAGGTACCCGTCAACATAGAGTTATACGCTTCTCCAAAAACATCCTGAACCTCTGCATAAGCCGGGAATGTGGAATACGGAATCGAATACTGCATGCACTCTGAAAATCCTGCATATTCTGCTCCCGTGAATGCCTCATCCTCCAATGCACTCTTGATTACCGGAATGCGTCCTGTTGCTTTTCCAAATGAAACTGCATTGTCATATCCAGCCATGAATTCAAGGTAGTCTACCAGTGCCTCTGGATGCTCACACGCTGATGTAATCGCATATCCTGATACTTGAAGGTTTGTTACGTGACGCCCTTCTTCTGTTGTTGCTTTCGGAATCGGAACACTTCCAAGTTTGCCCTGTAATTCCGGATTGCGATTTAAAATTGCTCCCACTGCGTTACTTCCGGAAATAATCAGACCAGCCTGCTCATTCGCGAAATAGGTAACTGCATCCGGATATGCCGTTTCAGATGCTCCAGCCGGAACTACCCCATCCACAAGATCAAGATCTACAAATGACTGCAGTGCCGTCTTAAATTTATCCGAAGTCAGATCTGTCTCCCATGATCCATCATCATTCTGCCAGACTTCGTTTACACCGAACGCTTTTGCATACTGTGAAAAACGAGCTTCACCTGATCCGTTTCTTGCACCTACCATTGCAAATCCATACGCTCCGGAAATCTCCGTAAATGCTTTCGCAGCGGCCTCAAAATCTTCCATTGTCTCAATCTTCTCAATTCCTGCCTGCTCTAACCAGTCTGCACGATAAATCAGCGCAATCGGAATCTGGAACCACGGTACCAGCATCAAATGATCATCCAACGTACAAAATTCCGTTACTTCCGGTGAAAGATCCACTTTGAACTCATCCGATAAATATGGTGCCGCATCCTGCACAATTCCCATATCCAGTGCGGTTGACATAAATGCCGTATTCAGGAAGAATGCATCCGGAAGATCATCTGAAGCTGCCAGTGTAGTAATCTGTGCATCCAGATCATTATTTGCAACTGAGATAAATTCAATCTTTACATTCGGATGCTCCGCCATATATGCATCTGCAATTCCCTGCTCCAGCTCCGCCTCATCTTCTGTCTGAAGACAGGACATAATCGTCAGTGTGATCTCATCCTCTGCATAAGCAGGAATTCCGGCAAAAACAGATGCTACCATTGTCATACTAAGTGCTGCTGCAATTTTTCTTTTCATTCTTCTGTTCCTTTCTTTTCTATTAAGTTTAAATTTTCATTCTCCCTTTACTGTTTTCTAACCATTTTTCTTTTGCTATCCCTCCTTGCTCTTCTTTTTTATTCTTGCCTCAGCTATTTCACTGCTCCTGCAGTCAAACCACTGATAAAACTCTTCTGCATAAAGATAAATGCTACAATCAACGGAACGGACGCAACCAGCGAAGCTGCCATCATATCATTCCATGCAATTCGATAATATCCATTCATTTCTGCGATTGCCACCGCCGCCGTCTTCAGTTTATCATTCGTAAGTAAAATCGCGGCAAACATATATTCATTCCAACAGGTAATAAATGCATAGATTGCCGATGACACAAGCCCTGGTCTTACAAGCGGCAGCGTGATTTTCAAAAAGGTCTGTATCCTTGATGCTCCGTCAATTGCTGCCTGCTCGTCCAGATCAACAGGAATAGTTCTGTAATATCCAACCATCATCCACGAACAAAATGGAATCGTAAAGGAAATATATACCACACACAGACCCGGGAGGGAATTTCCCAGTCCGTAAATGCTGAGGATCTTGTAATATGGCACAAGAAGCATGATAGAAGGAAACATCTGAGTCATTAATATGAACGATAAAAATGTTTTCTTTCCTCTGAAATTGAATCGTGTTGCTCCATACCCTGTCAGTGCCGATGCAACCAGCGCCACAAGCACTGCTATCAATGTAACAATCAGGCTGTTTCCAAAATATCTTATAAAATCATAATCTCTCCAGATACGTATGAAAGAAGTTGCCACCGGTGCCTGCGGTAAAATTGCTCCATTCATCTGATAAATCTCTGCATCGTCTTTCACTGCTGTGATTGCCATCCACAGGATCGGAAAGATAACCATACAAGCTCCGGCTATCATGATAAAATACGAGAGAATTCCCTGGGCAGTTTTATGCCTTGCTACAGAGCTGTTTTTTTTCTTACTCATTGCTGTCCATTATCCTCCTCATAATTTTACTGATCAGCCAGCAAACGATAAACACGATACCGGCCCCCGCCGCTGCAGTACCATAATTGTGATAGGTAAAAGCCTCTTTCTGAATAGAAATACTCACGGTAGAGGTCGTGTTTCCAGGACCTCCATCTGTAAGAAGCTTGATAATCGTATAATGCTTGAACCACCATACGGTATCCAGTATTACAGCTGTCGCAATTACCGGTTTAATCGTTGGAACCGTAATTTTAAAGAAAGTCTGCCATTTATTAGCTCCATCCAGATCTGCCGCTTCATATATATCTTCCGGTACGCTTTGAAGTCCTGCCATGATATTTACCATGATTAATGCATAGCCTTTCCAGATACAAACTACAGCAAGAATAATAAATGCCATAGAAGTACTCAGCCATGCCTGATTTTTCTGAATAATCCCGAACCGGAGCAGAATCGTATTAAACACGCCATAATTTGCATTAAAAATCCATTTATACAGCAATGCCACAACTACATCCGGCAACAGCCACGGTATAATCAAAATGGTGCGAAACGCCGATACCCCCGGCCTTTTTTTGTTCATTGCCAGCGCAAGTACTGTTCCAAGAACAAGATGTCCGGCAACAACTACTACCGTAAATTCAAACGTTGTCAGAAGGCTTTTTACCATATTTCCATTTTTAAAAATAGAAATATAATTTTTCAGCCCGACAAAATCCCATCTTGTCGTCAGGTTCGTATCCAGAACACTCAAATACAATGCATAACAGATTGGGTATACGACCAGCGCTGCGAGCAAAATAAACACAGGTGCTATAAACAAATACGGCGTCATATTAAATCTGTTTTTTGTCTTATTTGTCACTTGCGAAAATCCTCCCTCTGCTTCTACCATTCACCAAATGAATGATCATCAGCAAACATGACTCTCGGCGTCTCCCAACGTCCGTCAATCTGATTTTCCTTAATTCCCGCTTCATCAATTTCGATTCCCATTCCTGGTCCTTCCGGAATCGAAATATATCCGTCGACAATCTCAAACGGTTTTTTAAGATATGGTCCACCAAGATCCCACCCATCCTCAAACGATGGATGCTCCTGAGCTGTAAAATTCGGAATGACCGTATCTACCTGCAGACACGCAGCCAGCGCCAGCGGTCCTAACGGATTATGCGGAGCCATAGAGCAAAAATACGTTTCTCCCATCGCCGCAATTTTCATAACCTGTGAGATACCTCCAGCATGACATAAATCCGGCTGAAGTACATTTGCAGCCTGCTTTTCAAGTATCTCCCGAAACTCGAACGTCGTAAATTTTCGTTCTCCGGTCGCAATCGGAATCGTTGTCATCCGCGCTACCTTAGCCATCGCATCTACGTTTTCCGGAAGTACTGGTTCTTCTACAAACATCAGACCGTACGGCTCCAGTTCCCTGCACAGCCATGGCGCCATTGCTGGTGACACACGTCCATGAAAATCTACAGCCAGATCAATGTCATCTCCGATTGCTGCTCGAATTTCTGCAATTCTCTCTACAAACCTGGTTACCATCGCCGGCGTTTCGATATGACGATACGGGCATATGAATGGTGTCTTTAAAGACTTAAAACCACGCGCAACCTTTTTCTTTGCATGTTCAACAAGAAGATCACGGCACTCACGTTCTTCCATATCTGTGTAATCTACGTTGCCAAAAATATGTGCATACATCCGAATCCGCTCTCTTGATTTTCCGCCAAGAAGCTGCCACACTGGAACATTCAGCCATTTTCCTTTGATGTCCCACAGTGCCTGCTCAATTCCGCTGATTGCACTGTATACAGCCGCGCCTCCACGATAAAAACCACCTGCATACATCAGCTTATATAAATATTCGATATTTCTCGGATCCTCACCGATAATCATATCTTTCAGTGAATCCACCGCTGCAGCCGTCACGAGATTTCTTCCTTCCAGATCTGCCTCACCCCAACCGACGATTCCCTCATCCGTTGATACTTTTACAAAAATCCATCTTGGTTTTACATGAAATGTCTCTACACTCGTAATCTTCATCTTCGTTTTCTCCTGTTATTTATCTGTTTTCACGTTATCTTTGTACTCTTCCTGACCCGTTTCCCTGCATCAGATTGTTTACATCCTGCAAAGATACCAGATTAAAATCATACTCAAGTGTATGTTTCAAACACGATGCGGCAACTGCAAAATTTACTGCCTGCTGTGATGAATATTCACTGTTCAGCGCATATATCAGCGCTCCTGCAAAAGAATCTCCACCACCAACCCGGTCTACAATCTGAATCGTATATTCCGGTGAAAAATAACTGTTTCCATTCTGGTACAGCATGCCGCCCCACTTATTTACACTTGCGGAAAGACTTTTTCTAAGTGTGATTGCAACCGTTTTGATTCCGAATCTTTCTGACAACTGCTTCGCCACACTCACATATCCTTCCTGACTGAGTTCACCTTTTGTCACATCTGAACCTTCTGCTTTGATTCCAAAAACATCTGCTGCATCTGATTCATTTGCTATGCAGATATCGACATACTGCATTAATTTTCCCATGACCTTATTCGCTTCTTCTTCTGACCAGAGCTTCTTCCTGAAATTCAGATCGCAACTCACAGTAATCTGATTTTTTCTGCAAATCTTCAATGCATCCTCGCAGATTTCCGCGCACTCATTTCCAAGTGCCGGTGTAATTCCTGTAAAATGAAACCAGTTACATCCATCCAGAATTCGATCCCAGTCAAAATCACTGCGCTGTGCAAGTGCGATAGAAGAATTCGCTCTGTCATACAGAACCTTCGACGGTCTCTGTGACACCCCTTTTTCTACATAATAGACACCAAGCCTTGGGCCTCCGTAAATTATATTTTCCGTACCAACCTGGTATTTTCTTAATTCCTGCTCTGCCATATGCCCCAAGTCATTGTCTGGTAATTTACTCACAAATTCTGACTGCATTCCAAAATTTGCAATTGATACTGCCACATTTGCCTCGCCGCCTGCAAAAGAAACCTCCAGACTCTGCGCCTGCCGCAGTTTCAAATACCCCTGTGGATTCAGTCTCATCATAATCTCACCAAATGAAACTACCTTTTTCACTCTTTCTTTCCTCCGATACTCTGTACAAGTGCCTCAGCGGTTTCCTTTATTTTTTCAAACTCGCCTCCTGCAATCCACTTTGGATTCACAAGATCTCCTCCGACTCCGACTCCAGACGCTCCCGCTTTCATAAACTGTGCAATATTTTTTTCATTGACTCCTCCAACTGCAAGAAGCGGAATATGATTGATCGGACTACGGATCGCTTTAATATAAGCCGCTCCGAGATTTGCCGCCGGGAAAATCTTCACAAAATCTGCTCCGTACTCAGCAGCCTCCACAGCCTCCGTTGCTGTCATCGCTCCTGGCATGGAAACCATCTCCTTTCTTATGGTTTCCTGAATTACTTCTCGTTTGACATTCGGAGAAACGATAAACTGAGCTCCCACTTCGGCTGCCATATCAACCTGCTCCATTGTAAGCACCGTACCAGCGCCGCAGTACATCCTGCCTTCAAATTTACTGCGCACCATTTTTATATTCGCGCAGGTTTTTTCCCAATTCTCCGGATTTTTCTGATCGAACGTGAACTCCATCAGAGCAATTCCTCCGGATAAAAGTGCTTCTGTCAGTTTTCTGCAATCTTCGCCATACACATTACGGACAATGGCTATTACTTTTTTTTCTTTTACTTTTTTTATAATTTCCTCCCGCACTTTTCCTCCTCCTTTGAGTATTTGCTACAGTGTAAGATGAATCGCAAATCCTGCATATTCTTCGTCTACATAAATTACTTTTATCTTTCCATCCTCATTAAGCTGAATACTATCCATATCGAATGAAATACCCCGTTTTCCAAAATCTTTCATTGCCTCTTCTATCGATGCAACCTGAAAACCGATATGTCCATATGTTCCACGGCCATTTTCTTTCATTACTTCTATCAGTGTTCCGCTAAACACCGACATCCTTCCATTTTTTACGTCAACTCCCAAAAGTCCGGAAAATAATTTTGCTATTTTTAGTGCTTCTTCCTCAGAAGTCGCATTAATACCTATGTGCTTTATTGTTATCCCGTTCATTCTATTCTCCTTTCTTTTGTTTTATTTCTCTTGTTTCATTCTTTGAAACGTTGTTTTATCTAGTAAATTTCTTGTCGTAAATATACTACTATACTTATTCAATGTCAATATGTTTTTGTAAGTTTTGTCGTTTTCGACATTTTTCGCATTATATTTTTGTTTAGTTTTTACGCTTTCTTTTTCCTACCTTTTTATTCATTCGTTATTTTTATTTCTTTTTCTATTTAACTATTGAATTTTAGGAAATAATTGGTTACAATTTTCTAATCAATACAAAGGAGGCTGAAATGGAAACTACGAACGTCCGCCTTGTAGACCGTACTTTTGATGTCCTTGAAGCATTATCCTGGTACCCGGAAGGTACTTCTATTGCGGTTCTGACAGAAAAAACCGGAATACACAAATCAACCATTTATCGACTTTTAAATACCCTGATTAATCGAGGATATATTGTAAAAGATGAAGAAAACAGCATCTATCGAATGACTCTGCGAACCTATCAAATCGGCAGCCGTGCAGTTCCCGGTTTTGATTTATTGACACTTTCTCTTGATTATTTGAAGAATCTGTGCCGTAGTTCTCATGAAGCAGTTCATCTCGCGATTCCGGATGGATCTTCTATTGTATATTTATTCAAAGAAGTGGCTTCTGAAAATGTAATACGAATTGCCTCTCAGACGGGTTCCCGTAATTATATGTATTACACCGGACTCGGGAAAGCATTGCTGGCCACCATGTCAGAGCCGGAAGTGAGAGAAGTATGGGAGCATTCAGAAATCGTCCAATATACGCCTTCTACTATTACGAAATATTCGGATCTCCTAAAAGAACTGGAATTGATCCGATCACGAGGATATGCCATTGATAATGAAGAACACGAGGCCGGAATTGGCTGTATTGCCGATGTCATCCGAGACTCAAACAACAAAGCAGTGGCTGCACTCAGTATTTCTACCCTTGTTTCTCGAATGGATCAGGCTTTTCTGGAAGAAAATGTACCTCGCCTGAAAAAAACAGTCAGTCAAATTTCAAGTATTCTCGGACACATTCCTGAAAATACCTCTATATCCTAACTGTATTTTCTATATTTTATTCTTTTTAATTATAAAAGTACGGACTCTCTCCTTTCCATTTTCTATGCAAAAAGAGATTGACAACCGTACTTTTATAACTTATTATGAGTTTATTCCTTTCTTTTAACATTTTATTTTTATCTAATAAATTTCTTAAGACAAGCTTTTCATTACATTTGTGGAATACTTAATCCCCGATTACATTATGTAATGAATTTTTCTTTGTCATTTTCCTTTTTACAAGTACTTTTTCAATAAAATTTATAGGAGATTATTCCATGCTTTTTTTATCAATTGATTTCGGCACTTCTGCCGTTAAAGTCAGCATTATTGATGAAAACGGTTCAATTCAGTGCCAAGCAAAACACGAATACCATTATCTTTTACTGCCAGATGAAAAAGTTGAATTATCACCTGACAGTCTTCTTTCCGCGCTCTTTGGGGCCGTTAAGTGCCTCAACCCGGATCTTCTTCATAAAGTGGAATGTCTTTGCTACGATACTTTTTCACCTTCTCTTGTTCTCATGGACAATGACGGTGACCTTGTATATCCCAATATCATTACCCATCTTGACCGGAGATGCCGCGCACAGTCAGACTTTATCTGTAACACCGTCGGTAAAGACACCTACCTTCATATTTCCGGCATTTATCCTTTTGCCGGAGGTTGCTCAGCCATGACGCTTCTCTGGTTTCAACAAAAAGAAAAAGATCTCTTATGTCAGGTTGAAAAGGTCGGACATCTTACCACTTACCTGCACAAATTATTTACCGGAAAATGGATGATTGATCTCGTAAACGCTTCTATGCTTGGTTTATATGAAACTACTCTGCAAAATGCCTGGTCGAAGGAATTACTTTCCACTTTCCACTTTCCTGAATACTGGTTTTCAGAAATCTGTGTTCCCGGAAAATTCCTTGGATTCCTTCTTCCATCCATCGCAGATAAACTGGGAGTTCCTTCCGGTATCCCTGTCGCCATCGGCACAAATGATGTTGCATCCGCTCAAATGGGCGCTGGAAACAGTAGCGCCGGTCAAATCATGAATACGGCAGGCAGCAGCGAAATGGTCAGCATTCTTACAGACAAACCTGTAACAAACCCACATTATTATCTCAGAAACGCAGCTCTTCCGGGATTATGGCAAATTTATGCGACTACCGCAGGCGGCTTCGCACTTGACTGGTTTTATCTTCAATTTTGTCATGAAATGAAACGAAATGATTTCTATGAAAAATATCTGATTGATTCGATTAAAAATTATGGAACTACCACTACTATTACTTTCGATCCATATTTAACAGGTGACCGACAAAGCCTTCAGAAAAAAGCCGGTGCATGGCATGGTCTTTCCCTTGCTTCCACGCGTGAAGAAATGCTTGCTGCAATGCTCAAAAGTATTCAAAAAGTACTCCATACTACACTTCTTGAAGCAAAACAGTTTCAGACACTAAACGATACTATAAAAATTTCCGGCGGAATGGTAAATCCTGCTTACCTTGAAATGAAAAAAATGGAAATGCCTGAATTTAACTTCAAGCAGGTCGACGACTGCCCACTGCTAGGTAATATTGAACTGATTAAATACCATGGTTTTCAGTCAATTTCGATGTAATATAACACTTTTTCTTTATAACTTATTCTCTACGGAAATATCCCTCGAAAAGTTCTTTTATTGGCACCTTTTCTGAGGGATATTCTTATCCTTCTTAAAATCTCCACTATTGTGTAAATAATTCAATGAATAGAAAAAATTTAAAAAATTCAAAAAAAGTACTTGCATTTCTGTAAAGAGTGTTATATAATTC
>CAKRPI010000056.1 GCA_934376945.1 uncultured Lachnospiraceae bacterium
GATACAGTTTCTTTTCTTGATACAGTTTCTTTTCTTGATACAGTTTCTTTTCTTGATACAGTTTCTTTTCTTGATACTGTTTTTTTCTTGATACTGTATTTCTTTGTATTATCTGCCGCTCATCCCACCACCTGATCTCCCATCAAAGCAGGGGAACGCTTTGCTTATTTTGTTGAATTCTTCGATATTCTATCACAGCGTTTTCTGCCCTGCAACAAAAAAGTACGAAGATATGCAAACGTGTATTTTTTTATTCCATTCACCGTATACGCACAGAAACAAAGCATGGCTTTTGTCCTCCCAAGTCCTGCATAACGGTAGGAATCATACGTCATTTTTGCCGAATGTAGTTTATTTCCGGATTTTCCGTCCGTACTCAAACGGTATTTCAAAAGCGGCTCATTCACTGCAACAGCCCATCCATACTTTTTCAATATTCTGAGCCATAAAATATAATCTTCATGTCCCTCCTCATGCTCCATCGGAAATGCCTTGGCCACCTCGGCTTTCAGAAGCACAGAGGAGCAATTAATCCAGTTCTGATGCAGCAGCATACGGTACGTAATCTTCTCCTTTACCCCGATCACACGGCCGCTTTGTATTCCATCCGGTGTCACAAGCTCCCTGGCGGTACAGCACAGCACTGCCTTCGTTTTTTCCATCTGCACCAGCTGCTTTTCCAGTTTATCCGGATCCCACCAGTCATCTGCATCCAAAAATGCAATATATTTTCCAGCCGCCATTGATACACCACGGTTTCTGCTTACAGCCGCACCGCAGTTCTTCTCATTTTTCACATATCTCACCCGTGAATCCATGGCATACCGTTCCATAACCGCATCCAGTGCATCCGGTGAACAGTCATTTATGACAATCAGCTCCAGCGGCACATTCTGTATCAGCACAGAGTCTATTGCCTGAGAAATCGTCCTTGCACACCGGTATGCCGGCATAATAACCGATACGAGCGGAGTTTCTTCTTTATTTTTATTATATATAGCACGGTTCGCTGTATTTTGGCTCGCTTCTTCGTTATATACATTTTCTTTCCGCATTTCACTTTTTACTTTTAAATCTTTGCCTGTCATCTTTATCTCTTTCGTATTCCTCAGAGTCTTCATACGCCATTGCCGGATCTTTGTTCCGGATCATCCTTCCGGAGTACTTCCGTTTCCTGATCCTTTTCATTTTTGCGATGACCACTTGCAGCGGTTGTCTGCCACTGTTCTACCCCTTCTGTATTTTCCTTCTGAAACAGAATTTTAACAGTTGTAGCAAGCAGCTGAAGATCCAGCAAAAAGGAATAGTTTAAAATATATGTCAGATCAAGCTTCAGCTTATCATACGGCGTCGTATTGTATTTTCCATAAACCTGTGCATAACCGGTAAGCCCCGCTTTTACCTTCAGGCGATATGAAAACTCCGGAATTTCCTTTGTATACTCCGCTGCAATTTCCGGACGCTCAGGTCTTGGTCCAACCAGCGACATATCTCCCTTTATGATATTCAGCAGCTGCGGCAATTCATCAAAATGAATGTTGCGCAGCACTTTTCCAACCGGAGTGACCCGGCTGTCTCCTTTCATTGCCAGTCTGGCGCCGTCTTTTTCTGAGTCTACACGCATACTGCGAAATTTGTATACCTGGAAAACCCTGCCGTCCTTTGTGAGACGATCCTGCTTATAAAACACAGGGCCTCCATCGTACAGCTTAATCAGCAGTGCGATCAGCAACAGCAAAGGAGAAAGCACCACGAGCATCGCAGCAGAGCAGATGATGTCAAATGCACGCTTTACCACCTGCTTTTCCACGGTCAGACCACAGTTACGTGACAGCAAAAGTGGGGTGTCAAACATATGGATTTTTTCAGAATGCATGATCATGATATCCGATATCTTCTGCTGACAGTAACAACGGATATTTTTCTCAAAACAGTATTTCAGAAACAGATTCCGCTCATGTGCAGGAAGATCTCCCAGCATAACTGCCTGATATTTCGGAATCTCTGCTTTGATCTTTTCCACACCCTCTGACAATGCCATTGTTCCGGTGACATGATATTTATCTTTTCGTTCTGAAAGCTTATGCAAAAGCTGATCTGCTCCGAAACGGTCATAGATCACCAGCACCTCATGCGGCGGATAGATTTTTGCATAAATCAGACGCATAAATACAACCCACAATATCACCAGCACCAGATTTGTCCCGGTTACACGCAGCATTGGTTGCAGATTCGTCAGAAATTTCCAGTGTCCAATCAATGACAACTGAAAATACTCAAAAATATTGACCAGCAATACAGAAAAAATCTGTGACAAAATCACGTCCAGAATCCGCATGTATCCCACTTTAAATGCAGAAAACAGCTTGGATATAAGAATCACAAGCAGGGCATATAAGCCGAGCAGCGCCCAGTGCCCCCAATATCCATACATTCTTCCGATAACATCTTTATCATAATAATCATGAAACCAGGCATACGCAAATACCCCCGTCTGAAGCGCTATGATCAGAACGGATGCCAGAAACATCAACAATCGCTTATACCGTTCTCTTTTTCGCATGCTTTTCCTCCTGCAATCTGTACATTCTTTGATCTGGCAGACAGCTTCGTTCTTCTGCCGATCGCTTCTATTATAGAGCACTTCCGCCGAATTGACAACCTTAAAGAAAAGAGCTCTTTTTAACCCAAATATTAATTTTTTTTTATGAATTGGTTGCTTGCATTTGCATTTGGCAGCAGATATAATAAAAAAAGGAAAGATCTGCTAATACAGATTCTTTCAGTTTCCGTGTGTAACCGCCCTGTTTTTACAGCATTCTGGCATTCATTCAAGAGAATGACAGGCAGTTACTACTTTTATGTTTTATTCTTAAAAAGGAGAGGAGAAGAACCATGACAATCAAAAAAATGATTTCTGCCTTCTGCCTGGCTGCCGGGCTTGTTATTGCCGCTCCGGCAGCAGTATCAGTCACCGGGGTCAACTATCCCGCAACCGTGCAGGCAGCTGTTCAGGATGGCTGGCAGAAAGATGGTGCCGGAGTTTATTATCTCAAAGACGGCAAGCGTGTCACCGGACGTCAGCAAATCAATGGCTATACCTACTATTTCAATCAACAGGGGTATCGCCAGACCGGAGTCGTAAAAATCGGCAAGTCCACTTACTATTTTAACCCGGGAAGCGGCAAGCTTTGCACCGGTTATTCCGGACTGGTCCGAATCGGAAATTCAGATTCCAAGCTTTATTATTATTTTGCAAAGGCCGCCAACGGCGCAATTGCAGTAAATACCTGGGTAAATTACAACGGAAAATGGTATTATGCCGACAAGGATGCAAAAATTAATTTTGGTACCATTCGTGTTTCCGGCAAGCTTTACCATGTTACACCTACTCAGGGACGGCTTCGCGGATACACAAAATCAGCCTACGACAAGAAGTACTATTACGCACAGAGCAATGGTATGCTGAAGGTTGGTCTGCAGACCATCAACAGTAAGCTCTATTACTTCAATCCGTCCACCGGTGCTCAGCAGCGCGGCCGCGTTGTAATCGGAAATACCAGCTATTACTTCAATACTCAAAGTGGCTGGGCCCGAACCGGATGGATCACAACCAACAACAAAACCTATTACTTCGGCAAGGATTACAAGCAATTGACCGGATGGCAGACACTCAAAGCACGCAATTCCAATAAGGTCGGCAAATATTATTTCAATCCGAAGACCGGAGCCCGCGTGGAAAACTGCTGGTACAAAATCGATTCCGCTTACTACTATTTCGATAAAAACGGAGTCCTTCAGACCGGCTGGATCAACGTAAACGGAAAACGGTATTACTCCAATGCATCCGGAAAACGTGTTACCGGATGGCAGCAGAACATCGACGGCAGAAAATATTTCTTTAACAAAAATACCGGTGTAATGGAAACCGGCTGGAAATATTCAAACGGAAAATATTTCTACCTGAATCCAAACAAGAACGCCTACTCCTACGGAGCAGCACTTACCGGATGGCAGAAAATAGGCGGAAGCTGGTATTACTTCAACGCTCCGCGCTGTGACCGCCATGCAGGATGGCTGGTTGAAAATGATAAGAAATACTACTTCGACAAGAAGACCGGAAAAATGTATACCGGAAGACATACCATTGACGGAGTGGTTTATGATTTCGGCACAAGCGGAGCAATCAATATCATTCCGACGACTGGTACCTGGCGTGTGGAGGTACAACGAAAAACTCCTTGTTTTGTAGTTGTATACCGCGGAAATATTCCGGTAAAATCTTTCGTCTGCTCTACCGCCCGCGATGGTGTCAGCACACCGTCCGGTACCTTTACCATCATGGACAAGCTTTACTGGCATGAACTGATGGGACCATCCTGGGGACAGTATTGCTCTCACATTACGAGTGATATTCTCTTCCACTCAGTGCCGAATACCAGATACAGAGATCCGTATTCGCTCGAATACTGGGAGTACAACAAGCTTGGCTCACAGGCATCTGCCGGCTGCATCCGTCTCTCTGTAAAGCATGCGAAATGGTTGTTTGAAAATGTCCCGGTCGGCACACAGGTAACTATCCGTGACAGCATTACCCGTCCGAACAGTATTCCGCTTGAAACAGTTCCAAAAATCACTAACAAGCAGACCTGGGATCCGACAGACACCTTTGTAAATCCATACAGCGTACGATAGATAATTTCACAAAAAACTGCTGCTTCATAGTGTGAATTACTATGAAGCAGCAGTTCTTTTTAGTTATTTTTTTTGGTATTCTTTTTTCAATTATTTCCTTTTCAGTTGTTCATCTCCGTCTCCAGAAGCTGTCCGATGGCCGCAGCCGCTTCTTCCTCCTGTGTACCGCTGCAGACAATCTCGATCTCATCCATCTGCTGCACACATGCACTCAGAATTCCCAGCATGCTCTTCGCATTAAATTCCCTTTCACGAAAACGAATCATAATATTAGTTGACTCAAACTCCATTGCCTTTTTACATAAATCACGTGCCGGGCGAAGATGAAGCCCTGCGTTGCTTTTTACAGTCACCTTTTTTCTTACCATTGCTGTCCCTCCATGCAAGTCATCCTTCCAAAGCTTATCCCCACTGCCCTCAGAGTGTGTCTCAGAAATGCTCTAATTCTCCGTTTGCGTCTCTTCCTGTATCTTCTGTGCTGTCACTACCAGACTGACCGGTGATACCAGCGAATATCCATCCGGCAGCTGAATTTCGACCGGAATTTCATAAACACCTTCTTCTGCACAGTCTGCAAGATCTACACTTGCCTTGATATCACTTATACTCAAGGAAGGCTCTCCTTCTTCATCCGCATGTACAGCCACCTGAATCTGGTCTGCCGGTGAAATGACCAGACTGATTTTGTCTGTATCCGGGCGGTTGTGAACCTCCAGACTGGAAAGCGGAACCTGAAGCGTCTGATCTCCGCTCTTTTCGATCTGAACTGTAACCGATATTGTAGGATCTGTATCTGCCACAAGACGAATCCCTTCCAATTTACCGAGGGTCTCACTCAGATCAATTTCTGCTGATACATTTTCTGTTGCACCTTCTACCGACACAGAATCCTGCGCCGTAATTTTTCCATTCAATCTTGCAAGTGCTTCCTTCGTTCCAACCAGATTTACCGTTACCGGCATTGTCGAAATACCGGCCACACGATATCCGTCTGCCGGTGTACCGGTTGTATGAATCTCAACCGGAATATCACTCATTACCTCCCAAAGTGTAATATCTACCATCACCTCGTTATTCGAAAGCAATATTCCCGAAGAATCCTTGATCTGCAAACGTGCCATCTGACTGTCAGAAAGTGCTTCTTCATTCTTATCATAAATCTGAAGATCAACGGTCTTGCGTACTGATTTATCCAAACCACGCACATTAACGTCTGCAACTACTTTCCCGATTTTGTTAAGCAGGCTTTCCGGTCCTGCAATCTGTACGGTCTTTCCCTGTACCACTTCCTTCGTGCCAACCTCATAACCATTTGCAACGCTTCCTGTGGTTGTAACAGTCACAACAAAGTCACTCTGCTTCTTCTGCTCCAGTGTCACTTTCATAACAGAAGGGATGACTTCCATCTCATCTAACGTGACCGAAGGATTGCTGCATTCCACCCGAAGGGGAATTGCGCCGACCTCATTGATTGCCTCCATATCTGCAATCACCTTAAAATCCGATGTTTTTAACGTTTTCAGTACACTGCTGCGCTCGGTAACTTTAATAATTACCGCGTCTCCGTACACATCATCTTCTACTACAGCAAACACCTTATCCAGTTCTGTAACACTTTCTGTGTTGACCATCGTAATTTTAATGTTTTTAAAAAGAACCGTCTGCGTCGGATCGTCTACATTCGCTACCAACAACCAGATCAGAAATGCTACCAGCAGCGATAAAATTTTCAGACCGATATTTCTGGTGAATTTATGCTTCATTTTTATTCCAGCCTTTCCAGATCCTGAATTTCTTTTGCGGAACCGTCTTGTTCTGAAGCATCACAAGCTGTTCTTTCAGTTCATCCACTGTAATATTACGTTTCAGTTCCCCCTTATAGGCCACCGAAATTCCTCCTGTCTCCTCTGACACGATCACAGTCAGCGAATCTGTCACCTCACTGATGCCTACTCCTGCTCTGTGCCGTGTACCAAGCTCCTTACTAAGCATCATATTATCTGAAAGCGGAAGATAGCACGTTGCAGATGTAATACGGTTGCCCCGTACAATCACTGCACCATCATGCAGCGGCGTATTATGCTCAAATATATTAATCAGAAGCTGACTTGTCAGAACAGAATCCAGTGTAATCCCTGTCCGTTCATACTCATCCAGCTTGACATTCTGCTCAATTACAATCAGTGCACCGGTCTTGGCCTTTCCCATCTCTGAAGCCGCCTTTGCAATTTCATTCACAGTCTTATCACTGAAACGCTCCGTCACTTCCCGTCCTGTATCAATCGGGATCAGAGATGATACGATCTGTTTTTCACCGATCTGCTCCAGCGCACGCCGCAGCTCCGGCTGAAAGATTACGATTGCCGCCGTAATGGCAATGTCGATTCCACGATTCACAATAAAGATCAATGTATCCATGTGCAACAGATAAACCAGTGATACACATACCACCAGTACCATAAGTCCCTTGAGAAGTGTCCATGCTCTGGTATTTTTAATCCACAGCAGGAGACTATATACAAGAAAAGCCAAAATGAAAATTTCCAGTACATCTGTAATCGTAATGGAAACTGTTGGCATCGTAAACCATGACATGTCATTTGCCAACCATACTTTCAGGCTGTTCATTTTGCTCTCTCCTTTCTTTTTTCCGAAAATACCAAGATTTTATTTCAGTATAGCACACATTTCCTTTTGTGCATACTCTCTTTTTCCCTTTTCCAATACATAAAACCACAAAATAAATTTCCTGTGTTCCTTGCTCTTTTAAAAGTGCCGCAAGCTCATCCATCGTGCTTCCGGTCGTATAAATATCATCTACAATTAATACTCTTCTGAACCTTTTTTCCGGCTGCCTGAATGCAAAACAGCCGCTTAAATTATTTTCGCGCTCTTTTCTGCCCAGCTTTTTCTGTTCCTTTGTCTTTTTGCAGCAGTATACCCAGGAACGTTCCAATAATATTCCTGTACGCTCTGCTATTTTTTTCGCAAGCAGCTCTGATTGATTGTATCCTCGTTTCCATTTTTTCTGCCAATGCATCGGAATTGCTACAATACATTCCGGTTTCCATCTGCCAAGATACGGTTTCAATGCCCGTACCATTGCATCTGCATAAAAATCCAGATAATCTCTTCTGTTTTCTGCTTTCATCCGATAGATCGAATGGCGCAACTGACCGGTATACGCAAATGCTGCCGTTCCACGGTCAAATCTATGATGATACCTTCTGCAATCATCACAGAATTCTTCCTCTTCTTCCGCAATCATCTTTCCGCACTTCATGCAGGTCGGCCCACTGATCCACGGCAGATCTTTCTCACATTTTCTACAGCACAGACCGTCTTTTCCGGTAAGAATCTGATCACACAGCGGGCAACGCGGTGGATAAAGCAGATTGAGAAGCCTTTCTCCTATACAAATACGTGTTTTCTTCTTTTTTTCATTTACCTTCCTGTCTCTGTCCATTTAAATACCATGTCTCTCCCCCGATATCTAACCGAATCAGACAGTAAAGCTGTCAGCACCTCCATCCGCTCCTCTTAATGTTCATTTTCGGATTCTGACAGTTCCCGGATTCTTTGTGAAAGTGCTGTGTAACGTTTCTGCTCCACAGTATTCGCTTCCATTTGTTCAAAAGCATACGCATCGCCAACTATTGTCACGCACTGTCTCGCTCTTGTAACAGCTGTATACAGTAAATTTCTCGTCATCAGCATTTTGGGACCGGAAAGCAGTGGGATCACAACTGCCGGATATTCACTTCCCTGAGATTTATGGATGGTTACGGCATATGCAAGCTCCAGCTCTTCCAGACCGGAATACGGATACTCGACCATACGCTGTTCATCAAATTCTACCGTCACCCGTTCCGTCTGCTTATTAATCTCCCTGATGATTCCCATATCTCCGTTGAATACGCCAACTCCTTTTTCAACCGGAATTCCATAACGTCCCCGGATTTCCCACTCAAGCTGATAATTATTTTTTACCTGCATGACTTTATCACCTTCCCGGAACTGAATCCCGTTTTGTTCCTGCTCCATCTTTGTGCGCTCTGGCGGATTGAGATATTCCTGAAGAATCTTATTGAGACGCTCCACTCCCAAAAGCCCCTTGCGCATCGGTGTCAGCACCTGAATATCGTACATCTTTGCCCCTACATAGCGCGGCATCTTATCCCTTACCAGCTGGATGACAATGCTGATGATCACATTTGCGTCGTTTCGCTTCAGGAAAAAGAAATCTCTGCTCTTATTATCCAGCACTACCTTTTCTCCCCGGTTGATCTTATGCGCATTTACAACGATATCACTTTCCTGAGCCTGACGAAAAATTCTCGTTAAAGCAACGACCGGAATGCAGCCCGACTGAATCATGTCTTTCAATACACTTCCGGGACCGACTGACGGAAGCTGATTCATATCGCCTACCATAATCAGTCGTGTACCAACTGTCACTGCATCAAGAAGCGCATGCATAAGATAAGCATCCACCATTGACATCTCATCAATAATGATTACGTCTGCTTCCAGCGGATTCTGAGCATTCCGCCCAAATCCCCCTGCCACTTCGCTCTCTTCCGAAAGTCCTGAAATTTCCAGCAGGCGGTGCACCGTTTTTGCCTCCACACCGGTTGCTTCCGTCATTCTTTTCGCCGCTCTTCCGGTTGGCGCTGCAAGCAGGATCTGAAGCCCTTCTGATTCAAAATAAGCGATCAGCGTATTGATGGTTGTCGTTTTACCGGTGCCGGGTCCGCCTGTAATAACAAGCAAGCCGCATCGTACTGCTTCGATCACTGCTTTTTTCTGCATTTCATCCAGATACGTTTCTGTCTGCTTCTCGATGGCTGCTATTTTTTTCAAAATCACCGCATCATCAATTTCACCTGTAATGTTCAGATCACAGAGCATTCTCGCCGTACTCATCTCTATATAATAGGAAGAGGCACTGTACACCCGTTCCTGATCCTGCTCCTGCTTTACCACGATTTTCCGATCCACTGCAAGATCCATCAGATACTGCTCAATATCCTCCAGTGAAACCCCTAGCAGCTGTGCTGTTCGACTTTGCAGCAGCTCTTTTGGAAGGTAAATATGTCCATCCGCTCCGGCCTGAAGCAGAACGTATGAAATAGCACTTTTTACACGATATTCGGAATCCGCACTGACTCCGGCCTTTCTCGCTATTTCATCTGCAATACGGAATCCGACACCGTGGATGTCATCCGCAAGCTGATAAGGATTACTCTGAAGTACCTCATACATTCGCTGGCCATACTTTTCAAAAATTTTCACAGCAAGCGCAGTCGTGATACCGAACTGCTGCAAAAAAATCATGGCTTTTCGCATGTCCCGCTTTTCATACACCTGCTGTGCAATCTCTCTCGCCTTGCGTTCACTGATTCCCTTTATTTCGGCCAAACGCTCCGGTTCTTCCTCTATGATCCGAAAGGTATCTGCATGAAAATGCCGTACGATCCGTGCAGCCATTGCACTTCCGATCCCTTTGATCGCTCCGGATCCGAGATACCGTTCCACCGACTCTTCATCCTCCGGCGGTTTTATAACATACGTTTCAATTTTAAACTGCTCTCCGTATGTTGGATGCGCAATATACTGTCCCTCCGCTTCCAGCTTTTCACCCTCACCGATATAAGAAAGGGTTCCCACACACGTCACTTCTTCTCCGTCTGCCAGCATTACCATAACCGTATATCCGTTTTCTGTATTACGATAGATAATGTGGTCTACATATCCTTCCAGCTTTTCCATTTATTCTCCAGTCAGCATTTACCGACTGCTTTGGGGCAGCCGGTTTATTTTTCATCTTCTTTTCTTTTTTCCGACATCAGCTCTACGAAACGTCCGGTTCCGACTGCAACCGCAGTCATCGGATCCTCTGCCGTCATTGTATTGATTCCAGTTCTCGCTTCAATCAGTTCCTCCAGCCCGTTTAAAAGAGCACCTCCGCCGGTCAGTACAATTCCCCGGTCCACCACATCTGCCGCAAGCTCCGGTGGGGTACGTTCCAGTACACTGTGTACTGCATCCACAATCTGTCCCGCTACTTCCTTCAGTGCGTCCCGTGTATCCTCTGACGTAACACGAATTGTTTTTGGCAGACCGGTCACAAGATCTCTTCCCTTTACCTCCATTACCTTCGGTTCCGGTTTTTCAAATGCCGTTCCGATTGCAATTTTAATTTCCTCCGCTGTTTGCTCGCCAATCATCAGTCCGTATTTTTTCTTCACATACTTTACGATCGCCTCATCAAAATCATCGCCGGCAACCTTGATTGAACTGCTTACTACAATCCCATCCATCGAAAGAACCGCCACATCACACGTACCACTGCCGATATCCACAATCATATTTCCGCACGGTCTGGAAATATCGATTCCTGCACCGATCGCTGCTGCAATTGGTTCTTCAATGATATGAACCTCTCTTGCTCCAGCCTGATAAGTCGCATCCTCCACAGCCTTTCGTTCCACTTCTGTAATATTGCTAGGCACGGAAATACTTACTCTCGGTTTTCTAAACGACATCTTTCCGATCGCCTTTTGTATAAAATATTTCAGCATCTGTTCCGTAATCGTATAGTCTGAAATAACTCCCTTACGCACCGGATGCACTGCAACAATATTGCCTGTTGTACGCCCGAGCATCAGCCTTGCTTCCTCTCCGATTGCCTTGATTTTATTCGTATCCCTGTCATACGCGACGACAGATGCTTCTTTTAAAACGACGCCTTTTCCTCTGACATACACCAGAATACTGGCTGTACCCAGATCGATTCCGACATCCGTTGCTGCCATACTTTATGCCCCTTTCTGCTGCTTCTCATTCTTACCTATTATGTGATGATGTTAAGGCCAAAAGATGCCTTACGGTCATTAAGCCATAAAGCCACTCCTGTGCAAGCACATCGTGGTTTCTGGCTTTTGCCATCACTGATGTAACAGGATTGCTCCATTGCTATGCAATTCCCGCAATCCTTGAACACCATTATATAATAGAACAAAAAAAAAGCAAACGTGTTTTTCTCAAATTTATGGTATACACGCCCTACGAAATGCACAGCACTTCAGAGGCGGCTCCAAGTGGCATCTTTTCCATTTTACAACACCGCAAACCGGTGTAAAGCAACGTAAATAAAGGCTTTATACGCTCTAAATTTTTTCTTAATGAACTTCTTCTTTTTTTTATAATCTGGACATATTTTCAACACATTTATCCTTTATAGTATAGACATATTAGCAAACAGCTAATATATTTCATAACTCACACTTGGCAGCCCCCACACGCTGCCAAGTACTCCCTCAAACATTTACTTGTATGGATCTTATCCATACGGGGCAAAACATTTTTCAACCCAAATTTTTCTCTTTCCTGAAAAAGGCTGACGCATCGCGCCAGCCTTTTTCCTTTTCCTTTTTCTTTTATCAAAGCGGATACCTCAGATCCGCTTTGATACTTCCCGGATTGTAATTATTCCGATAATAGTTCAGAGCTTTAAACGGTTACATATTTCGCAATATACTTTCCGGTGTAAGAAACCTTATTCTTCGCCACTTCTTCCGGCGTCCCCTGTGCGATTACAGTTCCGCCTTTATCACCGCCTTCCGGACCGATATCGATAATATAATCCGCTGTTTTAATCACATCAAGATTATGTTCGATCACAATCACCGTATTTCCTCCGTCAGCCAGCCGATGCAAAATCTCGATCAGCTTATGCACATCTGCAAAATGCAGGCCTGTAGTCGGTTCATCCAGAATATAAACCGTCTTTCCGGTACTTCTCCTGCTTAATTCCGTTGCCAGCTTGACTCGCTGCGCCTCTCCTCCGGAAAGCTCTGTTGACGGCTGCCCAAGCCTGATATAAGACAGTCCGACATCATTTAAGGTCTCTATCTTTCGATAAATAGATGGAATATGCCGGAAAAATTCCATTGCTTCCTCCACTGTCATATTCAAAACATCATAGATCGATTTTCCTTTATATTTTACTTCCAGCGTTTCGCGGTTGTAACGCTTGCCCTTGCAGACCTCACACGGTACATAAACATCTGGCAGAAAGTGCATCTCAATCTTAAGGATGCCGTCACCGGAACAGGCTTCACACCGCCCGCCTTTTACATTGAAGCTGAAACGTCCTTTTTTGTAGCCGCGGGCCTTTGCATCTGCCGTTGCCGCAAACAGATCACGGATCTGGTCAAATACGCCTGTATACGTAGCCGGATTGGAACGCGGAGTCCGTCCGATCGGAGACTGATCAATGCTGATCACTTTATCCAGCTGCTCCAGCCCCAGTATATCGGTATGTTTTCCCGGAATCACCCTTGCACGGTTCAGATCCCTTGCAAGACGTTTATAAAGAATCTCATTCACCAGAGAGCTTTTTCCGGAACCGGATACCCCGGTCACACACGTCATCACACCAAGCGGGAATTTTACATTGATCTTTTTCAGATTATTTTCCTGGGCACCTCTTACTTCGATCCATCCGGAAGGCAATCTGCGCATCTTTGGCACCGGAATCTCAATTCGTCCGCTTAAATATGCTCCTGTCACCGATTCTTTGCAGTTTATCAGATCTTCAATCGTTCCACTTGCCACAATATTACCGCCATGCTCACCGGCTCCAGGCCCCACATCCACAATAAAATCAGCTGCACGCATGGTATCCTCATCATGCTCCACCACGATCAGTGTATTTCCCAAATCACGCAGATGCTCCAGCGTCGCAAGGAGCTTATCATTATCGCGCTGATGCAGTCCGATGCTCGGCTCATCCAGGATGTAGGCAACTCCGACAAGCCCTGAACCGATCTGGGTTGCCAGACGAATCCGCTGTGCTTCTCCGCCGGACAGCGTTCCAGTAGCACGCGAAAGGCTTAAATACTCCAGACCGACATCTACAAGGAAACGAAGTCTGGCCCTGATTTCCTTTAAAATCTGATGACCGATCAGCTCCTGCTGCTCGGTCAGCTGTAATTGCTCCATAAACGGCAGCAGATCTCCGATGGAAAAATTCGTCAGCTCGTAGATATTCTTTCCATCAATTGTCACGGCAAGCGCCGATTTTTTCAAGCGCTGTCCACGACAGGTCTTACACGGTGTGATTCGCATAAAGCTCTCATATTCCTGTTTCATCATCTCGGAACCGGTCTCACGATAACGACGCTCGACATTTTTGATCAATCCTTCAAATGCAACATCATACACTCCGACACCACGCTGCCCTTTATAATGAACCTTCACCTCCCGCCCGTCAGTTCCGTAAATCAGCATATCCTGAATTTCCTGCGAAAGCTCCTGAAACGGTGTTGCCAGATCAAAGTGATATTCTTCTGCAAGCGCATCAAGTATTGCCCGCGTAAAGCTGTTCTTTTCCGTGCAGGACTGCCATCCCGTCACAACGATTGCTCCATCCAGAATGCTGATGGAACGATCCGGGATCATCAGATCTATATCAAATTCCATCTTATATCCAAGACCGTAGCACTCCGG
>CAKRPI010000057.1 GCA_934376945.1 uncultured Lachnospiraceae bacterium
CCTCGATCTCACGGTCAGCAATGATTACCGGGATGCCTGCATCCTGTGCTTCCTGAAGAACGGTATCCCATCCTGCAGACTGGATTGGAGCGATGATGATGTAATCCATCTCTTTATTGATGAAGGTACGAACTGCCTCAAGCTGTGCAGCGTTATCATTATCGCAGTCAACCAGATCCAGGCTGTAGCCGTTCTCCTCTGAGAATACATCCTGATAATTCTGTGTGTTTGCGGTACGCCAGTCTGACTCATGTCCTACCTGTGCGTATCCGACGGTAATCAGATCTTCCTCTGCACATGCCGGAAGTGCTGCCATGCAAAGTGCTGCTCCTGCGATCGCCATAACTGCAAATTTCTTTTTCATGTTCTGTTCCTCTCTTTCTTATAAGTGCCCGCACATTTCTGCGGTTGGTTTCACTGCTCCACACCGGTTCTTCTGTTCCGTTTCTCCGTTCCCGTATGTGTTTTCTTTGTGTCTATAATTTAGCTAAATATTCCCAAAAAGTCAATGCATTACTGTCCATTTTGAACAGTTTCATCCATTCGCACAATACAAATTAGTTCATATCACCAATGTTTTTCATACAAATTTGTATTATAATTACTGTCAAGCGGAAAAAAGATGATTTTTCTACGATTTTCCGGACAGGAAGTTTGTTTTTCTACACTCCAGACTTCTTTTTTCTTCTGTTTTTCTTCCTTTTTCGCATTGTAAAAGTGTCCAAAAGCCGTTTTGGAAGTTCAAATTCAACCGGTAAAGGTGAAATTTTTACGCTTGGAACACATCACAAAATTTTTTACAATAACCATGAAAAGAAATTTTTACCCCTTTTATACGAATATATTTACCGGAAAGGAGCCCTCTTTATGGGAATCAAATATAAAAATGTTGCAGATCAGCTGCGTACGGAAATTCTGGAACAGGATACTTATCTGAAAAGCAAAAAGCTCCCGACAGAGCAGGAGCTGATGCAGCGTTACCGTGTCAGCCGGCAGACCATCCGGCAGGCACTCTCTTTACTTTTTGAGGAAGGACTTATTATAAAAAAACAGGGCAGCGGCACCTATCTCTCCGACCGGGCCATTTCCCCTGCCCGCACCTCCGGCAGTATTGCAATTCTGACACCCTTTGCAGGGGATGCTACCTTTCCTGCCATGCTCTGGGATATTCAGACCATCCTTTCTGATTCCGATTTCCAGACCCGAGTTTTTTCTACAGAAAACCGCTTTGACCGCGAACGCAATATTCTTCAAAGCCTCCTGGAAATGCCTCCGCGCGGAATTCTTGCAGTCGGAACCCACACTGCGTTTCCAAATCCGAATCTTGATCTGTACCGCAGGCTTCTTGCGCTTGGTACTTCTATTGTCTTTTTCGGAAGCGGCTACCCGGATCTTCCGGAGGTTCCTCTGCTTTCTCCGGATGAATTTTCCGGCGGCTACCGCATCACCTCTCATCTGATCCGCTCCCATCATACCAAAATTGCCGGTATTTTCCGGCGTGATGACAGACGCGGACTTCTGCGGTGGTATGGCTGTGCCTGTGCGCTCCGCGATCATTCGCTTCTGTCCTGCGACCGGGATTTTTTCTGGTATGAGACTGACCAGACCGGTAATCTTTCCGATCCGTTTGACCCATCTGCCCTTTCTTCTTTTCTGGATGAAATTCTGCCCAGATGCACTGCCGTGATCTGTCAGGATGATGAAGCTGCTTACTTTCTGATCCGGGAATTGCTGCGCCGCGGCATCCGCATCCCGGATGATATTTCTGTCACCGGCTTTGACAACAGCTACTTCAGTGATATTTCTCCGGTTCGCATTACAACTCTCTCCACCGGATCTGTAAAGCTCTGGGTACAGGCCGCAAAGCTTCTGCTTCTTTCTATAAACGGAAAAACTGCCAGTGAGCCGCAGCCCGTCTGGCAGCTGGAGGAAAAGGACAGTGTCCTTAATATCCCCGTGCATCTATAAATTCCGTGCTCAGATCCTCCGGTTCAAAGCAGGTTTCTTCCACATAACAGTATTTTTCCGGTGTCTTTCCTTCCGCCAGCGCTCTGATGATCGCCTCCACACGCGGGCCGTGATCCGGATTGCACTCCACATCCAGATTGATCTGCCCGTCCCTGCATGCCTCAAGGCCTGACCTGGAGGCATCAAATGAGATCACGATCACTCTTCCGTTTACACCGTGTGTGATCTTCTTTTCATCCAGTGCCTGCAGCGCCCCGAGCATGGAATTATCATTTTCGCAGTAAATCACGTCCGGAACTTTCCCCGCATCCAGCACATCCCGTACAACCTCATACGTTTTTGCCTGCGTAAATTCCCCCGGTACGCTTCCGATCAGCCTCCAGCTTCCATGACTTTCAATTGCCTCCATCAGGCTTTTCGTTCTTCCGATCTGCGCAGATGAGCCTTCTGTTCCCTGTACATGCAGAATATCAATGCGCTCATGCTGCCTTCCCTGTTCGTTTAAATAGTTTTCCAGCCATACGGTTGCCTTCCGGCCTTCCTCATAAAAGTCAGAGCCGACCCAGGCGGCAAACAGGTCTTCATTTTCAACCTTTACCATACGATCCACAACGATCACCGGAATTCCCGCATCCTTTGCTTCCTGAAGAACCCCGTCCCAGCCCTCTTCTACAACCGGTGCCAGAACAATATAGTCTGCTTCCTGGAGAATAAAATTCCGGATCGCAGCAATCTGATTTTCCTGCTTCTGTTTTGCATCGTCAAAAAAGAGCTCATATCCCTTTTCCTCCGTAAACGTCGCCTTCATCGATTCGGTATTGGCCACGCGCCAGTCCGACTCCGCTCCAACCTCTGAAAAACCGATCACTGTAAGCTTCTGTGCCTCATCCTCTGTTTCATCCGTTCCTGTTTCTGAGGTACAGCCGGACAAAAGAAGCAAAACCAGACTAACAAGCAAAAATACGATGGCCCGGTGTTTCCTTCCTTTTCCGATCAGCGTCCTTCTTCCTTCATTTTCCCCTGCCTGATCTCTTTTTGTTTTTCCATTTTTCATTTCAGCAACTCCCATCCGTACCACACGCCTGCCCGTATCCACTTCGCCCCGGAACCGAATTCTTATCCATGTTCTTCCTGTAACGAATGCCCTGACTTAATTCAAAACGAAACTCCTGCTTCGGAACCGGATCCTTATCCATGCTCTTCCTGTGCCGGAATCCGCACACAGACACGTGTTCCTGCTCCTGGTATACTTTCGATTGTCAGTCCATACTCCGCACCAAACAGAAGCACAAGCCGTTCATGTACCGTTACGATTCCAAAACCGACCCTGTTCTGATCCATCTGCGGAAGCCTTCCGGCAAGCGGCACCCTGTCCATTTCTTTCTTTTCCCTGCATTCTCTGCGTGTCATCTCCTCCAGGGCATGGCGCACCTGAAGCAGGCGGTCCGGCTCTATTCCGGCACCGTCATCTTCAACAAAAAGCAGAATATCCTTTCCTTCCCGCATACCGGATACTGTGATGCGGCCAAGCCCACGTTTTAACTTAATGCCATGGTACAGTGCATTTTCCACAAGCGGCTGCAGGGTAAGCTTTGGAATCCGACAGCTGCAAAGCGATGGCTCGATCTCGATCTCATAGGAAAGAATATCCTTATACCGCACGTGCTGAATTTCAAGATAGCTCCGCACATGCTGTTCTTCCTCTCTCAGTGTAATAATATCCCGCCCATTGCTTAAGGAGGAGCGGAAAAAGGAAGACAGACTGGTAACCATCTCCACTGCCTGCTCATTTTTTTCCATCTCAACCAGCCAGACAATCGCGTCCAGCGTATTATAGAGAAAGTGCGGATTAATCTGTGCCTGCAAAAGAGCAAGCTCCGCCTTTCGCAGTGATACCTGCTCCTGACGATTCTGCTCGATCAGCTGATTCAGCTGGCTTACCATCTGTTCAAATCCGTTGCTTAAGGTCTGAATTTCATACTCCTGCGCCTGGATCGGCGTTTTGGGTGTCAGATCTCCCTCTCCGATCGCGGTCACCCGCCGGCACAGCGCACTGATCGGTTTTGTGATCGATCGACCGAAACAGAGCGAGCGCTGTACCAGCAGCACAAGCAATAAAACTGCCAAAAGTGCGATCAGCGCCATTTCCAGATACAGCCGCCTGGCCATCTCCGTCTGCAGCCGGTCCAGAAGTGCAGCCTCATGATACAGGTAAGTATACATATACTCCTGAATCAGCTTTGTCAGCACATAAATATTGTTTTCCAGCTGGATCTGCCGTTCATCATAGCTCTTTGTCTCTTCAATCTGCCAGATTTTTTCCTCCAGATTCGTGCAGAGCTTCAATACCCCGCTGATTGCCTTAAAGCTTTCCCGGTCGGTCGTTGTATCAAGCAGGCTCTGCGCAAGCTTCTGCGCATCCTCTACTTCTTCGATCGGAAGTCCCTCCGAATAATGGCTCTCAACCACATAATAATACATCTTCAGATCGATCGATTCTTTGAAATCCTGATTAAATTCAGATGCCATCGTCACATTATGAAGAATATCCGCATACTTTCCGACATAAGAAAACAGAATCACAAACAAAATCAAAATCATCACAAGCACCGGAAGCGCAAAAAAGAACATCAGATGGCGCAGACGCTTTTCCAGCGTAACAGGTGCATGCACATTCTGTTTATTTTCTTCGCCCTTCGTCATCCTCTTCTTCCTCCGGCACGATAATCCCTCGGTGTGCAGCCCTGCGTTTTGCGGAACACAAAGCTGAAGTAGTGAGGATCTTTATATCCGACTTCCGCAGCGATCTCTGCGGAACGCTTCTCTCCCTGACGAAGCAGTTCTTTCGCCCGGTCCATCCTCTTTTTTGTCAGATACTCCACAAAGGTCTGCTGCATTTCCTGACTGAATACGGCACTGAAATAATTGGCACTCACATTCGTATAGCCGGCAACCTCCCGAAGAGAAAGATTTTCATCTGCATAATGAAGATTGATATATTCTACCGCCTGGCGGATCATATCCTTTCCCTGACTGCGTGACTCCAGATCCCGCAGATCCAATGCCCTGCCCAGCACTTCATGGATATAATTTCCAAGCTCCTCCCGCTTCACCTGTGTCCCTGCCGATGAAACGCCCGGCAATTCCTCCAGAAAATCCTCCTGCTTCAGCCCCAGTGATTCCAGATATGCGATTGCTGTAAACCGCACATTCAGAGCAAGATACTGACAGAACATCTTCGATGCCGCAGCTTCATACAATCCTCCGACGTACTCCTGGATAAAATCAGAGAGCTCCTCCTTCGTACCGTTTAGCAGAAACCCACGCACTACTGCCGGATCAATTTTTGCCATATCCAGATTCTTCAGTCGGCTTTCATCCTCACCTCCTGCAAATTCTGCCGTATTTTCCTTCGTCAGCACGTGCTCCCGCATCAGATGGCGGTAGGAATACGTATGGCTGAGCACCTCAAAACACTCCGCAAGACCGGAGAGTCGTTCTGTCTTTTGTCCGACCGCCACACACCACTCTACCTGCCCTTCATACGGCTGCGCCTGCGCACGGATCGTATCGATACAGTGCTGCACAAGCGTATCCATCTTCTCGCGCTCCCCTTTGATCAGCACCGCATACGTCAGAAGATTCCACCGGAACATCAGATACTCCGGAGCGCCGGAAAAAAACCTGGTCAGCGTATCTCGCACCTGCACAGCCGGATCCGTATTTTCCTTTGAAAAGAAGGCCTGATCACTCTGTCCCTGCACGCTGTACAGAATCAGATTGTAGTACTGTGCCTCGATCGCAATCCCCAGAGTTCCCGCTCTCTCATAAATTTCTCCGACGGAAAGCTGTCCCGTCACGATCTGCTCAAAAAAACGCCGTCTTGAAAACTGTTCATATTCCTGCACCTCGCTCCGGAATTTTTCCAGATAATCCTCCGCCTGACGTTCGCTTTGAATTTTTTCACGCACCTCACTCAAGGTGGCGGTCAGCGTTGCCTTTGTAATCGGCTTGAGCAGATACTGCTCGACTCCAATCCGAATCGCCTGCCTTGCATATTCAAAATCATCATAACCGCTGATAATGATGATCTTCGTATTCGGCAGCTCCCTGCTCACAAGACTGCTCAGGGCCAGTCCATCCATAAACGGCATTTTAATATCTGTGATCAGTACATCCGGCTTCGTCTCACGGATCAGCGGCAGAGCCTGTTCTCCGTCTCCCGCATCTCCAACCAATGTATATCCATACTGCTGCCACGGAATAATATCCCGTAAGCCTTCCCGTATAATCGTTTCATCTTCCACTAAAAACACTTTCAGCATTTCTTCTCTCCCTTTTCCAGAAAAGACTTCGAGAGTACATCAAGAATACTCTCGGAGTCCGCATCCTGGTATTCTCTTCACGAACAGGTAAATTGTAACATGTTTCTCTCTTTTCGAATATGCAAAATTTTACGGAAAAGGGTGAAAAAAATACAGCCCCATATTTTGGAACTGTATTTTCTTTTCGCAGTTTACCTGCTTTTATACCTTATTTTGTACGCAGACACTTCTTCGCTTTGATCAGGCTTCGCTATTTTATTTCGTTTCCATGCTCTCGCTCTCTGTCTCTTCTGTCTTCGTCAGGATTACCTGATTGGACGAACGAAACAGCGTATCCGATGATCCCATCTGATTTACCACAACTTCATTGTCTCCGGATGGAATATCCTCTTTTTTAATTCTAAGCAGCTTCGAGGAAAGATACTTTGTGCTTACCTTCGCCTCATTGACAAACACGCGACTCCAGTTCGTGAAATTTTGTCCGATCACATAATAATAACGGTCAGTCTCCATAATCTGATCGATCACCACTTCTTCCGTACCCATGATCAGATTTGAGGCAGGATACGGATTCCCACCGCCGTAAACGTAATGATCTCCATACAGGATATCATACTGCAGCAGCTCCATCGCTTCCTGATATTCCTCTTCTGTCGCATATTTGTAACGGTTCTGCTGAAACCGGAACATAGTGCCGTTATGAATTCCAAGCGTATCCAATGTATCTGCCATCAGCTGATAAGCGGTCATGCTCTTATCTGATTTTCCAAGCCCGAAATTGTTCCATGTTGCATACTGCGTTTTGAACAGCGTTCCGGTCTTCATGTCTGATTCTTCCAGTCCCATGGTCGGCAAATGATCTCCGAACATCACAACAATCGTCGGTTCCCCGCGGTCGCTCAGCATCTCAATCAGATCACCGATAAACTTATCCGTCTCGTGGAGCATATTCACATAATACTCCCAGGCATACTGCATTCCGCCTTCCACGCCTGTGACCTGGATTTCCGGATCATCGAGTATCTTTTCCTGTGGATAATCACCATGTGTTCCGACTGTAATCGTATAAACAAAATCTGGCTGATCCGGCGTATAATCCAGCGATTTTTCGACCTCACCGATCAGGATCTCGTCCTTTGGCCATGTGCCAAGCGGCGTATATTCGCGGATATCCATCATTTCCTTACTCGTGAAGGTGTCAAAGCCCATCATCGAAAAGGCATTTCGCCTGCTGTAAAAATTACCACCGTTATTATGAACGACATGTGTGCCATATCCAATCTCGCTTAAATCTGAAGCAATACTCTCACAGTTTGTCTGCTTCAGGATCGTTTTATACGGATATTCACCCAGTCCGAAAAACTGCATTCCCATTCCTGTAAGCACTTCAAACTCTGTATTCGCAGTACCGGCTCCGACAACGGGAACCTCCAGATAGCCGGAGGAAAAATGATGATAAAGATAACGAAAATTCGGGACAGGATCTTCACTCAGCTGCAGAAAATTGACAAGCTCCGGGTCTACAAACGATTCGAGCAAAATACAAATGATATTCGGATGCTCGGCTGTTGCCCCATCTGATGCATCATCTGCTGTATCATCCGACACAACCGACTGTTCCGTTTCCTGCAAAGCAGCGCTATCTGCCACAGCCGACTGTTCCGTTTCCTGCAAAGCAGCACTATCTGTCACGGTCGATGGTTCCGTTTCCGGCAAAGCAGCGCTATCCGCAGACATTGTCTTCACGCTCGTTTCCGGTATAAGCGATGACTGTATTTCCCCTTTAACGGACAAGCCGGAAGCATCCCTTACCGATGCTTCCGTGCCTGTTTTCATTTCTTCTATCCGTCCCTCTTCGGCCGGAATCTGTTCTTCTGTTTCAGCGGATGTCTGTGCAAGCTGCTCCTCCGTACTGTTGCCGATCTTGGCAAGCACTGCATCCACTGCTTCTTCCGAGTAAGTACTCGGTGTGCTCATCCCGCGATCCAGCACACTGGAAGAAAAGCTGTATACAAAACCATAATCCTTATACCCCTGTGCCAGATTCTCAAAATAATCGGTCAGGATATTATTGCTGACTGCCGCATCTGTCACAGTCGGAATCATCATTACCACAGCAGCTGTCATTGCAAGTCCAAACACCCGGTGTGTCTTTCCCTGATATTTCGGTCCCTTAAACCACAGTACCACGAGAAACAAAAGCACAAGGCTTACACCGACAATCACCAGCACTGCTTCACCTGCCGTAAAGTAATTACTCTGCATCGTAAACAGGTCTCCGACCATTTTCAGATCTGTAAAACTGAACGGCGATACACGCTTGGCCAAAATACAGCCGTTAATAATACCAAGGAAAAGCCAGAATACCGAGATCACGGTACGAAGCAGCGCTCTTCTGCGCACGGTATAAACCAGCAGAAGCGATGCAAATACGATCAGTGAATTATAAAGGAAGACCAGATTCCGATCCAGCACGAAGCTGCACGCTTCCAGAAAAGAATGGCGTGATACCCACTCAATCACAAAACAAACGCCACATGCCAGGAGCACATGGAATAAGATAGAATAGCGATTCAGGAAATGAAGCACTGCCTGACTTTTCGGAGAATGCTCCGCGCGCGTCTTCAGCTCCTGCAGCTTTTCATCTGCAGCTCTTCTTGCCTCTGCCCGTGCCGCTTTTCTGCTTTCTTTTTCTTTTGAATCCTTCTTATTTCTCAACATATTCTCCTCACCCAATCAAAACGAACCTTCCCGATCCGTTTTACTTCCACCCATACCAGGCTACCCTTCAACCCGGCTTTGTTGTCATGTCACATTTCCTTTACTTTTTTATATGGTATGTAAATTTACGTAAAGTCTTTTTAAGACAGTTGAAAGATTAATCTAAAATTTGTAAAAAGTCAACCAACTTCGGATAAATTTAAGGTTTTTTTCACTTTCCTTACATAAAGCAGCGGATTTTTTTACAGAATTTAGCATAAGATTCTCTGGATTCTTTTTCTGTAATGTGATAATTTATATGTAGTAAAGAAAGAAGGGATTCCTGATCTTATGAAAAAGTTACTATATATTTTTCTTTTCTCGCTTCTGATTTTGTCAGGTTGTGAAAAAAAGCAGGAGCTTCTGGCCCCTGCCTCTCTTTTTGTAATGAAAGGTGATACGACTGCCAATGGCATCCGTCCTGGTGACGGTCCTGACGCATTTCAGGCTGCCTACCGGGATTATACCCTGCAGGTCGCCTGGAATGATGCAGAATCCAACTTTATGGTTATGTCCGCGGATAAGATCCCGTACGATGATGAAATTTCTGTCATGATTGCCACACTTTTTATTGATGGAAAGCCGGTTGAACCGGAAGCCTTCTGTCAGGAACACGACATTTCCTCGGATGAGATTCACGACCTGCTCAGTTCTCCGGATTATCTCCGAAAACACGATGTCATCTACCGCTATCTTGTTTTTGAATGGAACAGCGGAAAAATCGCAGACATTTCTTCTGAAGAGCTTAATTATAATGAAACCTTCGAAACGCCTCGCAGCGGAACGTAAACCGCTATTCACGGCCTGCCGTATAAGAGGCGCGCAGTTCTCATTTTTCTGACTGCTTTTGAATTTCCCGCGCTACAAAATACACGCGCTCGCTGTCTGCTTTTGGCTTTTCAAATGTAAATGCATCATAAATGGCTTCCAGCTTCATTCCTGCTTCCTCCAGCAGATCACAGATCGTATCCAGATCGTATGCCCGCTGATAATGGGTCTCTTCGTATTTTTCGTAGAGACCCTCTTTGTTTTCAATAAATAAAGTCAGATCGTACTCATTGATCATCTCTTCTTCATCGTACCAGTTTTCCCAGATAAAGCTGCTTTCCTCGCGATTTTCTGCAATGACCGATTCCCCAAGCTGTTCATATTTAAATTTCGTGTTGAGATCAAAGATAAACACTCCGCCAGGATCAAGATAATTGTTGACAAGCCGGAATACCTGCAGCAAATCTTCCTCCTCCGTAATATAATTCATCGAGTCACAGACACTCACCACCGCGCGCACCGTACCGTAAAGCTCAAATTCCCGCATGTCCTGCTGAAGATACAAAATATCCAGTCCCGACTTTTCTTTTTTTTCAAGTGCAATCTCCAGCATATCAGGCGCTGCATCCACACCGATCATATCGTATCCCATTCTGGATAATAGTTCGGTCATCGTTCCTGTGCCACAGCCAAGCTCAAGCACCAGGCCATCCTTTACGCCATTCTTCCGGAGCAGCTCTCGCAGATATACACTCCACTCTTCATATGGAATATTGTCCATGAACAGATCATAAACTCTTGCAAAACTTTCGTAGCTTGCCATTGTTGTTCTCTCTTTCTGAATATTGTGCCAATCCTGCCCACTATTCGCATATCGTAAAGCCTGCGCTCCACTTTTATGCTATATAGTGCTCAAGAAACGCAAGCAGCGCTTCCATCTGTGCATCAGTTCCGATCGTGATGCGCAAGTACTGGGAAATCCGTGGCTTTTTAAAGTAACGAACGTAAATACCGACCTCCTTAAGTGCCTGAAACAGTTTTTCCGCATCCACGTTTGGGTTGGTCACAAACAAAAAGTTCGCCTTCGAATCTCCAAATGTAAATCCCAGCTCTGCCATTCGCTGCTTCGTGCGTTCCCGCGTTGCAATAATTCTTGCTCTTGTTTCCTCGAAATAATCTCTGTCCCGGATTGCCGCTGTTCCAAGTGCAATTGTTGTTGCATTCATCGTATAAGAATTGAAGGAATATTTTACATCAGAAAGGGCTCGGATCAAATCTGCATTTCCCATTGCATAGCCGATACGCATCCCTGCCATGGAGCGTGACTTGGAAAAGGTCTGTACTACCAGAAGATTTTCGTAGCGGTCGATCAGGGAAAGTGCGGAAGCTCCTCCAAAATCAATGTACGCCTCATCCACGATCACAATTACATCCTGATTGTGCACAAGAATATCCTCGATTGCCTCAAGAGAAAGCAGCTCTCCGGTCGGCGCATTCGGATTCGGGAAGATCACACCTCCGTTTTCCTTATAATAATCCTCCTTCACAATTTCAAAACGATCATTTAACGGCTGGCACTGATACGGAATCCGGAACAGATCTGCCCACACATCGTAAAAGGAATACGTGATATCCGGAAAAAGAATCGGCTTTTCTGAGTTAAAGAAGGTCAAAAAGCACATTGCCAGTACATCATCCGATCCGACGCCGACAAATACCTGCTCCGGCTTCAGACCGTAAAAATCCGCAATCGCATCGGTCAGCTGCTGTGCGGCCGGATCCGGATATTTCCGAAACGGCTCCGTCTCCAGCCTTTGAAGTGTCTCTGCCACCTTCGGAGAAGGCGGATACGGATTCTCATTCGTATTCAGCTTGATCACGTTTTTCTGTTTTGGCTGTTCGCCCGGTACATACGGTGTTACCTTTCGGATATTCTTTTCCCATTCTCTCATAATTTTGTCACTCCTTCGTTTCTCCGGTTTTCTGCTGCTTTATTTCTTTTTGCTCTGTTTACCTGCCGTGATACAGTTTTGCGTACGCTCCGCCTTTTTTCAGCAGTTCCTCATGCGTTCCCTCTTCCTCGATCCCATTTGCGGTCAGCACCAGAATCCGGCCTGCATTACGGATCGTAGAAAGACGGTGTGCGATGACAAATGTAGTCCGGCCTTTGGCCAGCTGCTCCATCGAGTCCTGCACAATTTTCTCACTCTCATTATCAAGAGCGGATGTTGCCTCGTCAAAGATCAGGATCGCCGGATTTTTCAAAAATACACGCGCGATCGAGAGTCGCTGCTTCTGACCTCCTGACAGCTTTACACCGCGCTGTCCGATATCCGTCAGATAACCATCAGGCAGCTGAGAGATAAACGAATCCGCATTCGCAAGCTTTGCTGCCCGGATCACCTCCTCGTCGGTCGCATCCGGTCTGCCGTAGCGGATGTTTTCCATAATATTTTCTGCAAACAGATACACGTCCTGCTGTACGATTCCGATCTGTCTTCTTAAATCCTTCAGTTTAATTTTTCGGATATCCTGTCCGTCCAGCAGGATTTTACCGGAATCCACATCATAAAACCGTGGGATCAGACTGCAAAGCGTTGTCTTTCCTCCACCGGAGGAACCGACGATCGCCACATAATCCCCTGCATTCACCTTCAGATCGATGTGGGTCAATACACGATCCTGCTTCGATTCGTATTTAAAGGACACATCGTCAAACTCTATGGCTCCCTTTACGGTATCCACCGAAACGGCATCCTTTGCATCTGTGATATCCGGCTCCACATCCATAATCTCCAGAAAACGCTCGTACCCTGTGTAGCCATTCTGGAACTGCTCCGTAAAATTGATCAGCTTCTTGATTGGTTCTGTAAAATTGCTGATATACAAAAGGAAGGTCACCAGATCGGTCACTGCCATCCTGTCTGTTGTAATCAAAGCTGTACCAACAAGCAGGACAACGATCGACACAAGCGTTGTCAGGGCTCCAAGACCGGAATGGTACCAGCCCATATACCAATAGCTGCGCCGCTTCGATTCAACAAAGCGTTCGTTTCCGCTTCGGAACTTCTCCAGCTCGATTGACTCGTTTCCAAATGACTTGACCGCACGTACACCGGACAGGCTGTCTTCGATCTGACTGTTGATATCCGCAATTCTTGCGCGGTTCGTCTTAAATGCCACCTTCATCTTTTTGTTCAGCACGAACGCATAGATACCGATCACGGGAACAAATGCAAAGGTAACCAGCGTCAGAGTCAGATTGATCTGCGAAAGAATGAGAAAGGAACCCACAAATTTGATCACGGAGATCATTACATCCTCTGGCCCGTGGTGCAAAAGCTCGCTGATATCAAACAGGTCGGTCGTCACTCTCGAAAGCAGCTGCCCGACCTTCTGATTATCAAAAAAGGTAAAGGACAGCTTCTGATAATGCTCAAATATCTCATTTCGCATATCATGCTCGATCTTCGCACCCATGATATGACCGTAATATGCAATAAAAAAATTGCAGTAGCACTCCAGCGCCACCATAGCAAGCATCACCGCGCCCAGCTTTGCGATGATCTGCAGTGCCTCATTTCCCGGCAGAATAATAACATTTGTCGTAATATACCTCACAATCAGCGGAATACCAAGCGATATGCCCGCCCCAATGATCGCAAAGAGCAGATCGGCCAAAAAAAGCGTCCGGTACGGACGATAATAGCCGGCAAGCCGCTTCCACTTATGTTCCATAACTTTTCTCCTCCGTTTCTCCTGTGCGGATTTCTGTTCTATCCGCACACTTTGTGTATCATCATACACGGTTCGGGCGAAATCGTCAATGCAATTCAGACAGCAAAAAGCTGCCACTTTTTGATCCATTTTTAATCCATGATCTTTAAAGCGGCAGCCTTTGGCTGTAACAACTATCTCTTTGAAAAATTTTCTACCGGTGACATGCGTCTGTCATGAGCATGCTCAGAATGGTTTTCCTGTCACGACAAATTTTTGATAGTTCTGTGTCAGCAGATCCAGATTGCTGAAATTAACCTCTTTCATCATCGATGGAAGAAAGTATAACGTCTACCCGTTTTCACCTGAAATGCCCGAAAAACTCCCATGCCCGCACCTCCTTGGTACAGACATGGGAGTTTTTCTTTCTTCTGCAAACGCAGATGCACAGATTTTCCACAGCTTCGCTGCTTTTACAGATTGATATCCATTCTCTTTTTTTCTTTTAATCGTGACACCGCACGGGCGAGGGATGCCTTCGACA
>CAKRPI010000058.1 GCA_934376945.1 uncultured Lachnospiraceae bacterium
CAAGCGGTAAGGCAAAGGTCTGCAACACCTCTATCACCGGTTCGATTCCGGTTGACGCCTCTGAAACCTCTGAATTGATTTCAGAGGTTTTTTTGTATTTCAGGTGAAATCTGCAGCATGCTTTGCAATGGCATATCTGTAGTACATTTCCATGATGGCGTTTCAATCAAATATTATATTTTTCTGAAAGAATTGGAATAAAGTTGACAATTTCTGGCGATTCTTTTAAGATAAAGAATAATAAAGTGGAAGGGTGGGATTTTATTTATGGTACGTAAGGCACAGATTGAGATTAAAAAAGAATTGCGAGGGGGAAAAGGAGAAGTAGAGTTTCACCATATCCTGACGAAGGAAGAACTGAACGGACATGGCAGCATGTATGCAATGGTTCGCCTGAAGCCAGGCTGCAGTATCGGATATCACCAGCACATCGGAAATACAGAACCATATTTTATTCTGGAAGGAAAAGGTACGTTTGTTGATAATGACGGATCGAGAACAGAGGTCGGACCGGGTGATGCCTGCCTGATCGAAGTGGGACAGAGCCATGCGCTTGAAAATAATTCCGATCAGGATCTGGTATTTATGGCACTGATTTACAATGAGTAAGGAGGAGGCACTAGGATGAATTTTGAAGAGATCAGTAAAAAAGTCAGAAAGTTCAGTAAGGATACAATGACAGAAGTCCAGAAGATGAACGAAGTGCGTCAGCTGAACAGCAAGGTAAATGAGGAAAAGAAATATTTGAATAAGCTTTATCTGGAAGCAGGAAAGAAGCTATATGATAAATATAAAGATTCAGAGACGCCGCTTGAGGGCTTTGAGGCGGATTTTCGGAAGATTACAGAGCGTTACAGTGTGATGGATCTTCTGCAGGATGAGATCCGCAAGGTAAAGGGCGTAGTACTCTGCCCATGCTGCAATATGGAAGTGGCAGCAACGGAGCGCTTTTGTTCCAACTGCGGAAACCGGATGCCGGAGTCGATAAAAATTGAAGGAAAAGAGAATGCGGAGGTCATTGATTCAGCGGATACAGACTCTGATACTGAAAAGGCAGAGGATACCGCAGGGGTAGTTGTAGACGTGGAAGCAGAAGATGTAACGGAGACTGTGGAAGAAGTAAAAGAGGCTGCAGAGGAAGTATCCGGTGAAGACGTAGGAGAAGCTGCAGAAGAAGTTCTCGAAGCTGCAGAAGAGACATCGGAAGCAACATCGGAAGAAATTGCAGAAGAAGAACAGGAGAAAACGTCGGAAGAGAATCCGGCAGAGACAGCTCCTGCAGATAAAACCGATGAAGTAGCTGCGGAGGCAGATGAGGCAGCAGCTGCAAAAGCTGCTCAGTCGGATACGAAAGCGCCGGAAGAGAAAGAATAAAAGTGTTCCCATCCGCGTTGCTGGGGACGCAGACGGTTCAGGGGTAAACGGGCGGTTTATGAAACAAATACGGAAGAATCCGAATAAAATAAAGCAGAAATAAAAAATTGCCGCGGAAGGATATGAAAAATGGCATATAAAAAGGAAAACGATACGCTTGTCGAAGAAATTCTGGAAAGCTACGGAAAACATCCGGAAACATGCAGTATTAATATGAGAAACCGGGTAAATAAAGAAATCGTAATTGATATTCTGGAAGAAATCCGATGCATTGTATTCCCAGGATATTTTGAAGTAAAAAATTTGAATGAGGATTCAATTGAATATCATGTGGGAGAACTTCTGGAGGATATCAGCTATCGGCTGCGTAAGCAGGTGGCAAAGGCTCTGTATCATACAAAAACGAAAAGAGTTGCGGACGGAGAGGCGCCACAGGAGGCAGAACGAATCGTAAAGGAATTCTTGAAACAGATTCCGGCGCTGCGGGAGATTCTTGCAACGGACGTACAGGCAGCATACGATGGAGACCCGGCGGCATTTAATACGGATGAAGTTATTTTTTCTTATCCGGGCGTATTTGCAATTACTGTAAACCGTATTGCGCATGAACTGCATTTGCTGGGAGTACCGCTGATTCCGCGAATGATGACAGAATATGCACACAGTCTGACCGGAATCGACATTCATCCGGGTGCGACAATTGGAAAATATTTCTTTATCGATCATGGAACCGGAGTAGTAATAGGTGAGACAACGGAAATCGGAGAGGGTGCGAAAATTTACCAGGGAGTAACTCTGGGCGCTCTTTCAACAAGAGGAGGGCAGACGTTGCGCAATACGAAACGTCACCCGACACTGGAAGACAATGTGACGGTTTATTCCGGAGCTTCTATTCTCGGTGGAGATACAGTAATCGGAGAAGGAGCTGTGATCGGATCGAATGCGTTTATTACTTCTTCAGTACCAGGCGGTACAAGGGTCAGTATCAAAAATCCGGAGCTGCAGTTTAAGGATCGGAAAGAACGAGGCGTACAGATGACGGAACTTGGACAGGAGGGTTTCTGGACGAAGGATAATGAGTAAGAAAAGATTCAGGTCGAGAGAATAGATGGAGTATTTGTAAAACAGACATTCGTAATCCACTTCGCTACTTGCTTATGAACGCAGTTGCTTCGCGATCTGCCTTCAAACACGCGTTGGTCAGCATTTAGCTCAGTTGGAGAGTGGATTTCAACTGAGACAGGCTTGTAAATAACTCATTACTTATAGAAAAGAAAGTCTTTTCGGCTGAAATAAAAGCAGCAAGACAGATGAAAGGGGCGTATCCGCATGAAAGAATCGGATAAAGAGAAACAGGATCCGCGGTGCATGAAGGAACAGGAAAATAAAGAATCGACACCGATCAGTGAAACCTGGGCGCAGGATACGATCGATGATCTGGATGATTTTATTGAATCACAGGGGATTTACATCCGGCAGTGAGGCAAAAATCAGAGAGCATAAAGAAAAAAGGCTGCCAGGAGCAGTCGGGCAAAGATAAATTTGTCTGATTGCGCGTGGCAGTTTTTATAGAAGGAGGATTCTTATGAGACAGATTATTCTTGCATCAGCTTCTCCGCGCAGACGGGAGCTGCTGACGCAAATCGGACTTGATTTTACGGTGATTCCGGCCGTCGGAGAGGAAAAGGCTGCAAAAAAGGTACCATCAGAAATGGTGGAGGAGTTATCACTGGAAAAGGCAAAAGAGGTGGCAGCACAGGTCACGGACGGAATTATTATTGGGGCAGATACGGTTGTATGCCAAAACGGCGCAATCATGGGAAAACCAAAAGATGAGGAAGACGCAAAACAGATGCTGAAGGCACTGCAGGGCGAAATGCATTCTGTTTTTACAGGTGTGACATTTCTTGTAATGGAGAACGGGACAGAGGTGGCGCGGCATACTTTTTCTCAGGAGACAAGAGTATATTTGTATGAGATGACAGATGAGGAAATTCAGGCTTATATTGCAACCGGTGAGCCGATGGACAAGGCGGGAGCGTATGCAATCCAGGGGCGGTTTGCCGCGTATGTAGAGGGGATTGAAGGAGATTACAATAATGTAGTCGGACTACCGGTATCGGCATTGTGGCAGGAACTGAAGGAGTACTGTGTATGAGTCAGAACGGAGGGAACGTATGAGCTTTGCAGGAAAGGCGGTTCTTGCGTTGTTCTGGCTGGTGCTGGTGCCCTGGGGAGTCGGAACACTGTTTTTCAGAAAAGAAAAAACGCTGTGTCACTCGCAGTGTTTTCTGATCGGTTATTTGTTTTTGTTTTTTATCACGGAGCTTCTGACGCTGCCGATGATCCGACTGAAGCTGCCGCTGCATATATTGTCGATTTTCTATGCAGTGATCGGAGTGGGCATGGCTGGGATCGGAATTTGGAAACGGAAAAAAGAGCGCCTGGAATGTTCCGGAGTGAGGACACGGTTGCAAGGTATTTCCGGATGGCTGTGGATTGCCGTTATTTTGATTGCAGCCCAAATCTGTGTGGCATCTCTTTTGGCACATATGGATGCAGATGATGCGTTTTATGTCGGTACAGCGACAACAGCTGTTCATACGGACAGTATATTTTTTGTGAACCCGTATACGGGCAATCCATACCGAAATCTTCCAAGCAGATATATTTTATCGCCGTTTCCGATTTTTCTGGCTGTTATAAGTCAGTTGTGCGGCGGGCTGCATCCGGCGATTCTGGCGCATGTGATTTTTCCGGCAGTCTTTCTGGTTATGGCGTATCTGGTATTGTATCAGTTTGCGGAACTTTTTTTTCCGAAAGATGCGGATGCAAGAGGAATTTTTATGATTCTGGGCTGTGTATTGACCTGGTTTTCCGGATTTTCGATATATACATCCGGAAATTTCCAGATGATTCGAATCTGGCAGGGAAAAGGTCTGCTCGCTGCGGCGCTGCTGCCGCTTACCATATGGCTGTGTGTAAAAATCACAATGCAAAAAAAGCCGGAGCTGCCGTGGGCATTTCTTTTGCTTTCGAATGGAGCCTGCTGCCTGGTATCATCAATGGGAATCATGCTTTCTCCGGTGACAGCAGGGATATTTGCGGTGATGGGTGCAGTCCGGTATCATGATCCGAAACGGATCGTGCGGTGCGTTTTGTGCTGTATTCCGTCAATCGTACTTGGTGTAGCGTACGTGCTGATCAAATAAAGGAGCGAGGCATGAGAGAGGTAATCGATTTGATTTTTTCCACCTGGCAGTCGTACTGGAATAAAAGCTGGTATCCCTTGCTGTTGGTGGGCGCGGTGCTGTTTATTTTTGTCAGTCTGAAGCGGAGGCCTTTATACACAGAAAGAAAAGCCGCAGAGGTAGTTGTTTATACACTTCTTGTACTGGCAGTCTTTTTCTTTCCGCTAAGTGCCTGGATTCTTCAGAAATGTCTTGGTGCGGAGGTGTACTGGCGCGTGCTGTGGATGGTTCCGGTGGTGCCGCTTCTGGCCTATACCGGTACGAGACTGATACGGCTGCCGAAAAAAAGAACTGCCCAGGCTGCGGTACTGGTCGTACTGCTTGGAGTGGCGGCAGTTTCCGGAAAAAGTATTTATGAGGGAAATTATAGCAGAGTTCATAATTATCAACAGGTGCCCGATGAGGTGGCACACGTCTGTAATCTGATCAATGCGCATCGGGGAGACGGAGATGCGCTGCTTGCAACGGACAACAATCTGTCTCCGTATATTCGTGTGTACGATGCGTCAATCCGGATGCCGTATGGCCGGCTTGGCCGTGGAGCAAAGGCCGAGATTGACCGTACGATTTATCATGAAATTAATTTTGAGCAGGACCAATACTCTGAAATTGCAAAAAATGCGAAGCACAGGGGCTGTACTTATCTTGCAATCTGCATTTACGATGAGGAGCAGCAAAAAGAAATTGAAGCAGAGGGCTATGTGCTGCTTGATTTTGTAAATCAATATGGCGTGTTTGCTCTGGAAAAGACAGAAGAATCATGACAAAAATGCTGTGAAGTGGTAACTGCGACTGCAGAAACATTTTGTTGTTACGATGACAGATGATAAGAGAGGATGGAGTACAGGCTGATATGGAGAGAGATGATAAGAGATGATGGAGTACAGGCTGATACAGCAGAAGATGATGAGATAGTATAAGAAAGGCGCAGAGAAATGAGCGGTCCGGCTCAAATCTCTGCGCCTCTTGCAATTTATGCCCGGCGGCAATTCCTTTTTGCGTTAACTGTCAAAGCGGATCGCGAATGTCCGCTTTACGCACGGGACTTGTTTGACTCAGCCCAATACAGAGCTGCCGAAATGACGATAGTACAAAATAATGTACTGGTTTGGCCATGGATACGTGTTAAGTAAATTTCAGTATCTTTGCGCTTATTCCTGAGAGGTCAGCTGTCTGAGATTTTCCTCGCTGAAGTAATCAATCTGCATTGCATGACGGACGTCTTCAAGCGTCCGGGCAGCTGTGGCACGTGCTTTTTCGCTTCCGGCTTTGAGAATATCGAATACATCGGCAGGGCGGCTCTCCCACATCCTACGGCGTTCGCGGATCGGTCCGAGCTCGGACTGCATCACATTGTTGAGGAATTTCTTTACCTTAACGTCACCAAGACCGCCGCGCTGATAATGTGCTTTGAGCTCATCAAGATTTTGATATTCCGGAAGGAATTCAGCAAAATGCTCCGGACGGCAGAATGCATCAAGATAAATGAAGACTGGATTGCCCTCTGTACGGCCGGGATCCTGAACACGCAGGTGGTTCGGATCAGTGAACATGGACATGATTTTTTTCCGGATGTCTTCTGATTCATCGGATAAATAAATGCAGTTGCCAAGGGATTTGCTCATTTTTGCCTTTCCATCGATGCCCGGCAGACGCAGGCATGCCTGATTGTCCGGCAGAAGGATCTTCGGATCCGTAAGCGTTTCTCCGTAAACGGAATTGAATTTGTGTACGATTTCCTTACACTGCTCAAGCATCGGGAGCTGATCTTCGCCGACCGGAACAGCAGTAGCGCGGAAAGCGGTGATATCTGCAGCCTGGCTGATCGGATAGCAGAAAAATCCGACCGGAATGCTTGTCTCAAAACCACGCATCTGAATTTCAGATTTTACAGTAGGGTTGCGCTGTACACGGGATACGGTAACGAGATTCATATAATAGAAGGTGAGCTCAGTGAGCTCCGGAATCATGGACTGGATAAAAATCGTGGACTTTTCCGGATCGATTCCGCATGCAAGATAATCAAGTGCTACCTGCAGAATATTCTGACGCACTTTTTCAGGATGCTCTGCATTGTCAGTCAGTGCCTGTGCATCGGCGATCATGATGTAAACTTCGTCATAATTTCCTGAATTCTGTAACTGGACACGTCTGGCAAGAGAACCTGCATAATGTCCGACATGAAGACGACCGGTTGGGCGGTCACCTGTTAAAATAACCTGTTTCATAATTTAAAGGTAACTCCTTTCTGTAACTGGGCGCAGATGCGCCGGGGAATTGCTGTTGCCTGCTTTGCAGCTTTGCTGCAGGGACAGAGCCTGATTATAATCAGGATTCCGGAACAGCTTCCGGATAAAAAACATCTACAAGGAACAGTGCATTCGGAGGAGCCGTAAAACCGGCAAGAGAGCGGTCAAGTCCATCGAGAATAGCCGGAATCTGGAAAGGCGCCCGGTCTCCTGTGCCGACCTCGATCAGTGTGCCGGTGAGAATACGCACCATATTGTAGAGAAAACCGTCACCGTGATATTGAATACGCAAAATACCTTCATTTTCTTCAATCGAGATATCGAAGATGGTGCGCACCGTTGATTTTTTCATGTGGCGGTTGGCACAGAAGCTTTTAAAGTCATGTGTGCCAATGAGATAAGAGGCAGCTTCTTTCATTTTTTCAATATTCAGCGGCTCTTCCATGCGAAGAAGATAGCGCCGGTCGAAAACATTTGCGACAGCTCCGCAGTCGATTCGATATTCATAAAGCTTGCTCATGGCAGAAAGTCTGGCATGGAAGCGTTCCGGTGCTTTTTCAACGGCAAGTACGCGGATATCCTGTGGAAGATACTGATTAAAATATTGTTGAATCTGCGGACAGGAATAGCGGCTCAGCATTCGCGGAATACGGTAATTGGCGATCTGACGCAGGGCATGAACACCGGCATCGGTACGCCCGGAGCCGTTCAGGTCGACAGGTTCGCCGTAAAGCTGCAGCAGAATTGCTTCAAGCTTTCCCTGAATGGTGTCTGCTGTATTTCCCTGACGCTGCCAGCCATTGTAGCGGGTACCGTCATACTGTATCATAAGACAAAAATTCGCCATACAATTCCTCCTCTTCTTACTGTATGATAGGATAACAAGTTTGACGCGGAAAATCAAGAGCGAAGGATGGTTTCACAGGGGAATTGTATGAAGGATGGTTTTACATGGGAATTGCTATCAGGAGCAAAATCAGGTATACTGGCAGGAGTGCAGTGAACGTAGAATATAAATAGAAAGTATATGGGGAAGTTATGAGTCAGAAACGAACAGAAGCGAAAGAAATAAAGAGAAAAGAGATTGAGCAGCAGCTTCTTGAGCTGCCGATTGTTCAGTATGCGTGGCTAACGGAGAAAGATATTCCATTCTCAGATCATGTGCGAGAGATCTGCAGGAAGGAATGTCCACGCTACGGGAAGAGCTGGTCATGCCCTCCGGGCGTCGGAACTGTGACGGAGTGTCAGGAACGGTGCAGTCATTTTTCAGAGGTATTTGTATTTACGACGATTGCGGAGGTGGCAGATATCGATAATCTGGAAGAGACACTGGCGACACGGCCGGAGCACGAGGCGGTGACAAAAAAGGTGCAGGAGGTTTTGCGTCCATATTTTGACAGGACCCTTGCGCTCTCTGCACAGTCGTGTGAGATCTGTGAAAAATGTGCCTATCCGGACGGCCCATGCCGCTATCCGGAGCAGATGATGCCCTGCGTGGAGGGATACGGAATTGTGGTGTTGCCACTGGCGGAAAAAGCGGGCATTGAGTTTATGAACGGCGCCGGGATCGTGACGTGGTTCGGAATGGTGCTGCTGGCAGAGTAATAGCCGGAAAAGCAGTATTCCTGATACACACAATCAAAGCTCTAAAAACGTCAGAACTCTAAAAACGTCAGAGTTCGTTTTTATATCCACAGACTATATAACAGGATCATAAGAGGCATGGTCAAAATCGAGCATGCGGTGGTAAGCACATAAAGGATGCTTGAATAGGCGGCATCTTTGTCGTAAAGCTGCGCCAATGACGTAACCGTAGCACAGGCTGGAGTGATACAGGCAATATATACGGTAAGAAGAATATTTTTTCCGTCTGGTATCCATCTGACCGCTCCTGAAATCCTGATGATGAGCAGGATGACCAGCGGACAGACAATCAGCCTTAGAATGACCGGAATGTAGTTTCTGATCCGTGCAAATACGTCCTTAAACGGTGTTTCAGAAATTGCCATACCGGCCAGAAGCATTCCCATAGGGCCGATCATATCCGCCAGCATATTGATGGTTTCTCTTGGGACTTCCGGCAAGCGCACTTTGGTAAAAAATAATAATGCGCCTGCAAGTATAGAAATTACGTTGATATTCAGCAGGATCTTTTTCCATTGCAAACGTTCATCTCTGCAAAGCATATGACAGCAATGAGTCCAGATCAGGATCATCTGAACCACGATGAAGCTGCAGGAATAAATAACATATTCATCTCCAAGAAGCGCTTTGATAAGAGGTACAACCAGGATCCCGCCATTTGTATAAATGACGGTAAGCTGTTCGATCACATTCAGATTCAGCGGCTTTCGAGTGATTGCTGCAATCAGAATGAAGATAATATGTGCAGCGACAGAAGCGGCCAGTGTATACAACAATCCATTTCTTACCTGTGGAGTATATTCAATCTGAAAAGAATTGATGATCACACAGGGTAAAATCAGGTAAACCAGTATTACGGAAATACATTTGCTGTCTGAAGTTCTTAATTTTCCGGTTTTTACAAGCAAAAAGCCAAGTAGAAGAATCAGAAACAATTTGCAGATCTGCATTGTAAGTAACATGCTTATTTCCATAAGAAATCCTTCTTTCATTTTTGCACATCATAATAGCATCAGGCGTTGGAAAAAGCAAGCTATGTAAAGCTGTAGAAGATTTTTCGGATGAAAAAAGGGTTACTGTTCAGAGCCAGGCAAAATTTCATAAAACGGCTGTAAAATACTTGTGTTTTTAAGTGCATTTTTAAAATTATTCCAGGCGGATATGCCACACTGAAGAAATGCGGAATATTTGGAGGTTTGATTTGAACAGCAATAAAAAATCGGGATGAAATCCAAAAAAATGGATTTTATCCCGATTTTTATCTATAACGGCATAAGTCGCCATTCAACGATCTACTCTTAATGATTTTGCGGCAGTTCCTTTTTCGTAGAGTGTTTTACTCTGCGATTTAAATTATTCACATATATCACGATGTATTTGTCTTGTATTTTACCGAATCGCAGATTCATTGTCAATATATTCTGTGTCATATAAAGCTACATTTTGTCAAAAAGGATATCATTAGAGGATTTGAAATGCTGTAATTGTTTTTTCTTTTTATTGTAAATGGAATTATCCATTGCCAAAATAATAGCAAGATGAAGAAAGGAGGCTTTATAATGCCACAGAAAGATGCAAGTATGTACTGCGATAGTCGTAAAAAAGAAGAGATTCAAAGTCCATTAAGATTTTTCGATCTGACGGAAGAATGGCTGATTTACATGAAACCACGAATAAAAGAATCATCTTACATAAAATATCGAAATTTGGTTCAAACCTATCTATTGCCTGAATTCAGTAATTCCTCAGTAACGAATATTTCAGTAGAAGATATTGAGAGGCATTGTCAGGAATTGCTGTTGTATGGTGGACGCAAAAAATCTGGTTTATCCGCAAAAACAGTTGCAGATGTTTTATGTGTTACGAGACAGGTGTTCCAGTTCGCACACCGTAAAAAACATTTGCCAATATGCGATTGCAGAGAAGTCTCTGTTAAAAAGAGTACAAAGAAATTATCAGTTTTATCCAGAAAAAGTCAGAAAGTATTACTTGATTACACTACAGAAAATATCAATGGTCGTAATCTTGGAATTATAGTATGTCTGTGCACCGGATTGAGAATCGGGGAAGTATGTGCGCTTCAGTGGGAAGATGTATCGTTTCATGATCAGACGATCTATGTGCATAGAGCCATGCAACGAATTCAAACGGATGATAAGCAGGACAGAAGAAGAACAAAGATTATCATTACATCACCTAAAAGTTCCTGTGCAATTCGTTATATTCCAATGTCGGAATATCTATTTTCCATATTACAGAACCCGATGTTTTCTCATCAGGGCTTTGTTTTAACCGGTGAGTCTGATAAGTATATAGAACCAAGAACGATGGAAAATCATTTCAAGAAGGTTCTGGAGAGATGTAACATTAATTATGTTAATTTTCATGTGCTTAGGCATACCTTTGCGACCAGATGTATAGAAGCCGGATTTGATATAAAAAGCTTAAGTGAAATTTTAGGGCATGGCAGAAATGATAATGAAATGTGCATTTATAACCTGACAGAAAATTATTCCGGTCAGACGGCAGTGCTGTTTGGCGAGGTATACCGTTATAACGGCGAGTGGAAGTTCAGTGCGATTGGCCAGGGAACGACAGATGGCTCAATCGGTGAATTTGCAAAGAGATATCTGTGATAGTGTGTGGGTGTTGTGGAGGAATTCGTTGACGAAGGAATTCCTCCATTTGTTGAACGCAGACCGGCTAAAAAGATTTTTTGATTTGCTGCTTTAGCGTCTAAAATCAGAAACTGGAAAACAGATATGAGAAAGGTGTCAAAATGAAAATAAGCTTATTAAAAAATGATAAAAGTACAGTAAAAGATGAAAAAACTCTGGCTTTATTTATTCTTGGCTGTTTGGTAACAGGGATTGCGCTTGTAATTATCGGACCTCAGATCTGGATTATTACTTCTGGAATATCACGTGCATTTGGTGTGGCATGGATTATGCTTGCTCCGGTATTGCTGTATCGTTTTATGACTAATGATTAAAAATAGCGTTTTTAGTGGCGTTTAACCAAAAGACTTGAATTTAAGTATTGCCTGTAGTATACTACAGATACAAAAGGGAAAGTCAGAAACACACGGCCTACCTTTGAATGATGATTTTATTGATGTTTTTACAGCATCAGCCGTTCACTATTCGCGGTAGTGGGCGGCTATTTTTTTGCTCTGAAGATTGTGTAACACAATCCTACAAGAGCGACGATGAATATTCCTGTCTGGATTAGATCCGAATATGTAATATACATCGGCATCCCTCCTTTCATTCATTTGGAGGGTTGCCCCTCTGAAGAGGTAGGCCGCCTTTTTGTATCCTGACTTTCCGTAAACAGAGTATAGCAGAGGTTTCTGGAAATGTACAGTCAGAGTTTTATCGCAGTCGTGAAGCAGATTGCGAATGTTTTCTTACGTGGTGTCAGGTGGTGTCAAAGCATAAAACAAACCTCTGAAAAATCCTTTAAATTCCGGAAAAAATGTACGATTTCACAGAAACACCACATTTTAAACACAATTCAGTCAAAGGACGCGGATATACTGTCAGCATAAAGAAAAAGAAAAGACAACAGAAACGAAAGGAAGCAAAAAGAAATGCTGCGGTGGTTAGAAAACCGGAGGATGAAAGCTTTCGGGAGTTCCTGAGATACAAGGACTAAGGAGGTCTTATATATGAAAAAACAGACATTGATTTCTCTTTTATGTGCAGGTGTTTTAACGGCAGGAGCAGTTACCGGACTGATGGGATTTGCAGATAAGGACAGTGCAAACGATGTTTCACTTACGAGTAATAAAAAAGTGGAGCTGATCTCTACAAGCTCTGATATCGATACCGCGGAGGTTTCCACGGACGGTACGATCACAGGAGTCAGCGATGTGGCATCAGCGGTAATGCCGGCAGTTGTATCGATTACAAATAAATCAGTGCAGGAAGTGCAGAACTACTTCAGCAGATACGGATACGGCGCTCCGTCTTATACGGAGGAGAGCACAAGTGCAGGCTCCGGAATCATCATCGGACAGAATGATGACGAGCTTTTGATCTGCACCAATAACCACGTAGTAGAAAATGCAACAGAGCTTACGGTAGGCTTTGCAGATGGTTCTGCATATGAGGCAGTTGTCAAGGGAACTGATGCAGCAAATGACCTGGCTGTTGTGGCAGTAAAGCTGGATGACATTTCCGATGACACGATGGATGCAATCAAGATCGCAGAGATCGGTGATTCGGATGATCTGGTAGTCGGTCAGCAGGTTGTTGCGATCGGTAATGCACTTGGTTATGGACAGTCTGTAACGACCGGTATCGTCAGTGCACTGAATCGTACGATCCAGATCGAGGGCAATGAGCAGACACTGATCCAGACTGATGCAGCAATCAATCCGGGCAACAGCGGCGGTGCGCTTCTGGATATGCAGGGCAGAGTCATTGGTATCAACTCCGCAAAGGCATCTGCGAACGGTGTTGAAGGTATGGGTTATGCAATCCCGATTTCTACTGCAAAGCCGATTCTTGAGGATCTGATGAATAAAAAGACAAGAACAGAGACGGTCAGTGAAGAGGACAGCGCTTATATCGGAATTACCGGTCAGGCAGTATCCAATGAAATGTCAGAGCTTTACGGCATTCCGGAAGGAATTTACATCACAGATGTCAGCGAAGGAAGTCCGGCAGAGGATGCAGGATTGAAAAAGGGCGATGTTATTACGAAGTTTGACGGCAGCAGCGTGACAAGCATGAGTGGTTTGAAAGAGACACTTGCTTATTATGCAGCAGGTGAAGAGGTTCCGGTTACCGTCAGCCGTCAGTCCGGTGACGGATATGAGGAGCAGAAGCTTACGCTTACACTTGGTTCTCTGGAAGATTATCAGAATCAGGCAGATCACGGTGAGTCAGACAATGATTAAAGCAAGCAGCGAAGCGGATTGCGAATATCCGCTTGACAGTTGAATCGAAGCACATTCGAGTGTCACAGCATTAAAGTAATAGTGCAATGATGTAAAAAATAATTGCCAAATGATTTTTGTTAGTGTATAATGATCGCATGTGTGTGACGGAGCAGACATAGATACCCGCGGCGCAGCCGCGGGTATTTTAGGTTACATTGCAGATGAGATACAGCATGCAAAATAATGTCGCTTATGAGCAGACAGAATTGCAGGTATCTGCTTTGATTTAATCGGATATCCGTGAGGAGACGCAGCATCAGAGGGGAAAAGCTGGTGTGTGCATAAATTTATCAGGCAAGGAGGCCAATTCATATGTCTTACACAGAAGAGATCTACGAGAGAGTCGTAGCACAGAACCCGGGTGAGCCGGAGTTCCATCAGGCCGTAAAAGAAGTACTGGATTCACTGAAACTGGTGATCG
>CAKRPI010000059.1 GCA_934376945.1 uncultured Lachnospiraceae bacterium
ACGCCTGCAGATATCTTCCTTGTCTTTCGCACTCTGCTGAACTGCCTTAAATGCATTATTTACGAGGATCGCTATAAAAGAAACGCTTCGCTACTTGCTTGATTCGGTTAAAATTAAGAAAACCTGAATGCAGCTATGAACAGGACAGTGATCTGTATCATAACCGCATTCAGGTTTTTGCGATTTTTCCCTGTTGCAATTCAGTTCTGTTTCTTGTACAATAAGAGCCGATGTAATGGAAAACGTGAGAAATACAGCACAAAAGAAATGACATCTGAAAAAGCAATCTATTTGGCAAAGTGAGGATACAGAGCATGGAAGCATATCTGGACAATTCTGCGACAACGCGCTGTCTGGAATCAGTAAAAGACATTGTAGTCAGGACGATGATGGAGGATTATGGAAATCCATCCTCAAAGCACATGAAGGGTGTGGAAGCAGAACATTATCTTAAAGATGCACGGGAGATTATCGCAAAATCGCTGAAAGTAAATGAAAAAGAAATTTACTTTACTTCGGGAGGCACAGAATCCAATAACTGGGCACTTATTGGGAGTGCATATGCGAAACGACGTGTAGGGAAACATCTGATTACAACAGCGGTAGAGCATGCGGCAGTGTTGATGCCGATGCAGTTTCTTCAGGAACAGGGATATGAAGTTACGTTTCTGCCGGTTGACGAAAAAGGACATATCAGTCTGACAGATCTGGAAAATGCCATTCGGGAGGACACGATTCTTGTCTCTATGATGATGGTAAACAATGAGATCGGTGCAGTGGAACCGGTCGCTGAAGCGGGAGCCTTGATTAAGAAGAAAAATCCGGATATTTTGTTTCATGTGGATGCAATCCAGGCGTATGGAAAGCTGTCTGTTTATCCGAAAAAGATGAATATTGATCTGCTTTCCGTCAGCGGACACAAAATTCACGGACCCAAGGGCACCGGTTTTTTGTACGTAAGTGATAAAGCACATATCAAACCATTGATTTATGGTGGCGGTCAGCAAAAGGGCATGCGGTCCGGAACAGACAATGTACCGGGAGCGGCAGGACTTGGAGAGGCTGCAAAGCAGGTATTTTCTCATTTTGAAGAAAGCAATGCCCATTTTCTGGAACTGAAGGAACGCATGATAAACGGACTGGAGCAGATCGGCCGGGAAATGGATGCATTTCATGCCGGAAAGAAGACGTATCCTGCAGTGGTTGTGAATTCCCTGAGAGGCGAAGAGGGAGCACCGCATATTGTAAGTGCCTCGTTCCCGGGGGTGCGCAGTGAGGTACTGCTGCATGCTCTGGAAGAGAAGGAAATTTATGTATCGTCAGGTTCTGCCTGTTCATCAAATAAGAAGCTTCCGGTGAGTACCGTGTTAAAAGAAATTCATTTGGAACAGCCGCTGCTGGAATCGACTCTGCGTTTCAGCTTCAGCCGTTTTACAACAGACGAGGAAATTGATTATGCGCTGACCACACTGCGGGAGCTGTTGCCGGTACTGCGCAGATATGCAAGACACTGACTGTGAAGCAGTATTCTGTCCATTAGTACAGGGACATCGGAACGGAGAAATACAAAATAAGAAAGGAAACATACATGTTTAAAACATTTCTGATTAAATACGGAGAGATTGCAATCAAGGGGAAAAATCGCCATCTCTTTGAAGACGCACTGGTGCGTCAGATTCGTCATGCATTAAAAAAGTGTGATGGAGAATTTACGGTATATAAAGAGCAGGGCCGGATTTTTGTAGACTGTGAAGGCGAGTATGATTATGATGAGACAGTCGGACATCTACAGCATGTATTTGGCATTGTAGGCATCTGCCCGGTTATGCAGGCAGAAGATCATGGAATTGAAGCGCTCGGCGATGATGTGCTGACGTTTCTTCAGAACGTATATGATCTGCAGCATCAGACCTTTAAGGTACATACGCGCCGCGCAAATAAGCGTTATCCGATTGAGTCGATGGAAGTAAATGCGATTTTGGGAGAGCGGATTTTAAAGGCATTTCCGGGGCTGAAGGTAGATGTCCACCATCCGGAGATCATGGTTTACGTCGAGCTGCGTGAAAGCGGAAAGATTTTCATTTATTCGAAAATCATTCCGGGACCGGGGGGAATGCCGGTTGGGACGAACGGAAAAGCAATGCTTTTGCTCTCCGGCGGAATCGACAGTCCGGTAGCAGGATACATGATCTGTAAGCGTGGTGTAAAGCTGGATGCAACTTATTTCCATGCACCGCCTTATACGAGTGAACGTGCAAAGCAGAAGGTAGTGGATCTTGCCAGAAAGCTGACTCCGTATGCCGGACCGATCAACCTCCATGTGGTAAACTTTACAGATATTCAGCTGTATATTTATGAAAAATGTCCGCATGATGAATTGACGATTATCATGCGTCGTTATATGATGCGGATTGCGGAGCATTTTGCAAAAGAGACTGGTTCACTTGCGCTTGTAACAGGCGAGAGCATCGGACAGGTGGCAAGCCAGACCATGCAGAGCCTTGCGGCGACAAATGCAGTGTGTGAAATGCCGGTATTCCGTCCGCTGATTGGATTTGACAAGCAGGAGATTATCGATATTTCTGAAAAGATTGATACGTATGAGACATCCATTCTGCCGTACGAGGACTGCTGTACTATTTTTGTGGCAAAGCATCCGGTAACAAAACCGAATCTGCATATTATCGAGGCATCCGAGCGGAAGCTGGATGAGAAGATTGATGAGCTGGTAAAGACGGCAATTGATACGACAGAGACAATCTGGGTAGAATAGCATTCGGCTGCAATTTCGGAATGCAGATATCATCTTACAGGCAAGACGTAAAAAAACTGCTGCAGAATTTCTGCAGCAGTTATAAAATCTGTCAGATTAAACCAGACAGGTATTTGATCAGATGATGTACGGAGCAAGTACCGTCATAATCTCATCAATATTTTCTTCAGCGTGGATATTCAGATTGATCGGCTTTGACAGGTCAAGGCTGAAGATACCCATGATAGATTTTGCATCAATAACATATCTTCCGGAAACGAGATCGAAGTCATTATTGAACTTTGTAATATCATTTACGAAAGATTTTACCTTATCGATAGAGTTTAAAGAAATCTGAACTGTTTTCATTGCTATAATCCTCCCAAATCAGTTTTTTTTGTTACAGCCTCATCTTAACGGCTGAGCCGGGAAAAGTCAAGCTGAAAACATACGAAGATAACAGGAATTATTCGTTAATTTGCCGAAAACGGAGGAAAAAGAATGAAAAAGAAAGCAGCACTTCATAACCTTGGATGCAAGGTGAATGCATACGAAACTGAGGCCATGCGTCAGCTGCTGGAGGAAGACGGTTATGAGATCGTACCATTCGAACCCGGTGCAGATGTATACGTGATCAATACGTGCACAGTTACCAATATTGCAGATCGAAAATCGAGACAAATGTTGCATAAAGCCAGAAAAATGAATCCGGACGCGATTGTGGTGGCGGCAGGGTGCTACGTTGAAACAGCAGAAGGCGGTGCGGAAAAAGACCCGGCGATAGACATTGTTCTTGGAAATAATCAGAAGAATCAGCTGCTTTCGGTGATTCGGGATTTTGAACAAAAAAGAGCCGGAAAAGAGCCGGAGCAGACAGAGTGTGCGATAACAAAAAAAATTGATATTAATCATACAAAAGAGTATGAAAAGCTGCTGATTGACCGTACGGAGAATCGAACGCGTGCCGATATTAAGGTTCAGGATGGCTGCAATCAGTTCTGTACATACTGTATTATTCCATTTGCAAGAGGCCGGGTACGAAGCAGGGATACAGAGGATGTATTGCGGGAAGTGCGGGCTCTGGCAGCCAGCGGCTGTCAGGAGGTTGTACTGACAGGAATTCATCTGAGCTCCTACGGTGTCGATTTAAAGGAAGGAATGGATCTTACCTCGCTGATCGAGGCAGTGCATGACGTAGATGGTATTTCCAGAATTCGTCTTGGTTCGCTTGAGCCTGGCATTGTGACAGAAAAGTTTGCATATACGCTCGCATCGCTGCCGAAGGTGTGTCCGCATTTCCATCTTTCCCTGCAAAGCGGATGTGATACCGTTTTAAAACGGATGAACCGTCGCTATACATCAGGAGAATTCCGGGAAAAATGTGAACTTTTACGGGAGGCATTTACCCTTCCGGCACTTACGACAGATGTGATTGTCGGATTTCCCGGGGAAACGGAAGAGGAGTTTGAAGTAACAGAGGAGTTTCTGCGTCAGATCAGATTGTACGAAACACATATTTTCAAATATTCAAAGCGTCAGGGAACGCGGGCAGCTGTGATGCCGGATCAGGTGCCGGAGAGCATTAAGGCAATGCGCAGTGAGCGGCTGATTGCACTTGGAAATGAAAACCGCCTTATGTTTGAACAAAGCTGGATCGGACAGGAAGCGGAAATTCTTTTTGAAGAGAAAAATATAATTGCCGGAAAGGAATATTTTACCGGATATACGAAAGAATATATAAGAGCTGCAATTTCTGCAGATCGTGATTATGCAAATCAGACAATAAGGGGAACGCTGACTGTGGGGCCGGCGGAGCACATTTATACGACAATTGGAAATGAACAGTAACAACAGGATTAATTCAGAAAGATTCTGGCTAAGAGAATATTGAAAAATTTCTGTTCTTATATTAGAATAGAATGGAAATACAGATTAGGATAAGGGCGTGAAGAAATGGCAGATATTAATAACACACAATATTTTTCTTTTAACACAGATCCGGAGACCCGCGTGAAAATGGTACTTGATCTTGTTTACAATGCAATGGAGGAGAAGGGCTATAATCCGGTAAACCAGATTGTAGGTTATATTATGTCCGGAGATCCGACGTATATTACGAGCTACAAAAATGCACGCAGTATGATCATGAAGGTAGAGCGTGACGAGCTGGTAGAGGAGCTGCTCAGGGAGTATATCAAAAATAAATCCTGGCAGAACGGAAACGAATGATCCGGATCATGGGACTGGATTTCGGTTCAAAAACTGTGGGGGTGGCTGTGAGTGATCCGCTTGGGATTACGGCACAGGGAATCGAAATTGTCAGACGGACATCGGAAAACAAACTGAGGAAGACGCTTGCAAGAATTGAAGCACTGGCCGCAGAGTACCAGGTGACTGAATTTGTGCTGGGACTTCCGAAAAATATGAACAACACTAGCGGGGAACGTGTAGAAAAAACGATGGAATTTAAGGAGATGCTCGAACGGAGAACCGGACTTCCGGTACATATGTGGGATGAGCGTCTTACGACAGTAGCTGCGGACCGTACACTGATCGAAGCCGGAGTGCGCCGTGAAAACAGGAAAGATTATGTAGATATGCTGGCTGCGGTGTATATTCTGCAGGGATATCTTGACAGCGTTGAAAGGAAAGAGAATGACAAAAAAGATTGAATTTTGCCCGGACGGAGAAAAAGAATCGGTCGGGTTCTTTGTGGTGGAAGAAACGAGAATCGCAGGAATTTCGTATCTTCTTGTGACAGAATCGGAAGAAGATGAAGCAGAGGCTTATCTGCTTAAGGATCTCTCAGAAGATGGAGAGGCAGAGGCACGGTATGTGTTTGTAGAAGATGACGAAGAACTGGAGGCAGTTTCTAAGGTGTTTGCAGAGCTTTTGGACGATGTGGAGCTGGAACTGTAACAAACACAGAATGATTTGGAATAAACAGAACGTAAAAATGAGTATGACTGCAGATATGGCCGGCGTGAAGAAAGCCGCTGTAAGGCAGTAAAGAATATGAGAAGTAAGTAACTGAGGAAGACGGGATGTGCGGGATGGCATATTCCGCTGTTAGTGTGCTGCTGTACGGAAAAAGCCGTTGGATCCCTGAAAAACGAAGGTGGGGAGGTTGTTTTCAGATGCAGTGGCAGGTATGGAGGTGCAGATTGAAAAAAGAACAGGCTATGAAACTGAAAGTGATTCCGATCGGAGGACTTGGTCTGATCGGAATGAATATGACCGCATTTGAGTATAATGACAGTATTGTGATCGTGGACTGCGGTTTGGCGTTTCCGGAAAATGATATGCTCGGTATTGATATGGTGATTCCGGATGTAACGTATCTGAAGGAGAATATCAGCAAGGTAAAGGGCATGGTCTTTACCCATGGTCATGAGGATCATATCGGCGCATTGCCGTATATCCTGAAAGAACTGAATGTGCCGTTATATGCAACGAAGCTGACGATGGGACTGATCGAACGGAAGCTGACAGAGCATAATCTGATGCGGGGAACAAAGCGCAAGGTAGTAAGACCGGGACAGTCCATCAATCTGGGAGAGTTTCGAATTGAGTTTATCAAAACGAATCACAGTATTCAGGATGCAGTGGCTCTGGCCCTGTATTCTCCGGCAGGAATTGTTGTGCATACCGGTGACTTTAAGGTAGATTACACACCGGTATTTGGTGATGCGATTGACCTGCAGCGTTTTGCGGAGATCGGAAAGAAGGGCGTGCTTGCACTGATGTGCGACAGTACGAATGCAGAGCGTCCGGGCTTTACGGCATCCGAGCGTACGGTCGGTCGCACAATCGACAATTTGTTTGCGGAAAACCGGGAGCATCGGATTATTATTGCAACATTTGCTTCGAATGTAGACCGTGTGCAGCAGATCATCAATACAGCATATAAATATGGAAGAAAAGTAGTGGTAGAAGGCCGCAGTATGGTTAATGTTATTTCTACCGCTGCAGAGCTGGGCTATCTGAATATTCCGGACAACACCCTGATTGACCTGGAACAGATGAAAAACTATCCGGACGATCAGATGGTATTGATTACGACCGGAAGCCAGGGAGAATCCATGGCTGCTCTTTCACGTATGGCGGCAAATGTGCATAAAAAAATCGTGATTAAACCTGGTGACACGGTTATTTTCAGTTCCAATCCGATTCCGGGCAATGAAAAAGCCGTTTCAAAGGTGATCAATGAGCTCTCAATGAAGGGCGCAAATGTTATTTTCCAGGATGTTCACGTTTCCGGTCATGCATGCCAGGAGGAAATCAAACTGATTTATACGCTGGTACATCCGAAATATGCACTTCCTGTTCACGGTGAGTACCGTCATATGAAGGCGCAGGCAACGCTGGCAGAAAATCTTGGAATTCCAAAAGATCATATTTTTATCATGAAGACCGGCGATGTACTGGAAATGGATCAGGACAGTGCAAAGGTGACAGGACACGTACAGACGGGGGCGATTCTGGTCGATGGTCTCGGGGTTGGTGATGTTGGAAATATTGTACTGAGAGATCGTCAGCATCTGGCAGAGGATGGCATTGTGATTGCGGTTCTGACTCTGGAAAAATATTCCAATCAGATTTTGTCGGGGCCGGATATTGTATCCAGAGGCTTCGTGTATGTTCGTGAAGCAGAGGATCTGATGGAAGAGGCAAGGGAAATCGTGGAAGAGGCGATGCAGAACTGTCTTTCTCACCGGGTAACGGACTGGAGCAAAATGAAAAATGCGATCCGTGATTCTCTCGGCGAGTTTCTCTGGAAGAGAACGAAACGTCGTCCGATGATATTGCCGATCATTATGGAAGTAGAGTAAAGACATGGAGAGAATAGAAAACTGTACGGAAGAGCTTATAAAAGCAATTCAGACGAGCAGTGAGTACCGGGAGTTCTGCCAGATCCGGGATGAGGTGGCAGAAAATCCGGAAAAACGAGAAAGGATCAATCACTTCCGTCGTCACATTTTCGAAGTGCAGAATACAAAAGAGTCCGTTGACATGTATGCGGAAATGGAGCGGCTTTGCAGGGATTATGAAGAATTTCGGCGTGATCCGCAGGTGGATGCATTTTTGCGCAGCGAACTGAGAGTCTGCAGGATTTTACAGAAAATTACGCTTAGAATCGCTCAGAGCGTAGAGCTTGATACGCAGGAAGTGACAAAAGGATTGAACCTGTAAGAAAGCAAAACGGTGACAGATAGGCCGGAAGCTATGTAATTATGTAAATGATGGCAGGATTGTAGAAGTACGAAGTATGGAACAATCCGTAAGGCATCTTTTGACCTTGCCATCATGTAAATGGGAGTACAGAAAAAGGAACGGAAAGAAGAACTATGATCGTACAGGAACGTATGGCAGTTTATATCAATTCGCTGGATACCGGAAATGGTCCGTTTCTGGAGGCACTTGAACGTCAGGCGCTTCTTGATGAAGTACCAATCATCCGACAGGATATGCAGAGCTTTTTAAAGGTGCTGCTGGCGATACATCAGCCGAAGAAAATTCTGGAGGTCGGAACGGCGGTTGGATTTTCGGCTCTTTTAATGGCGGATCATACTTCAGAGGAGTGCCATATTACGACAATTGAGAAGTATGAAAAAAGGATTCCGGTGGCAAAGGAGAATTTTAAAAAAGCAGGTCGGGAAGAACGTATTACGCTGCTGGAAGGTGATGCGCTTGAGATCATGGCGGGATTAAACGAATCGTATGATATGATTTTTATGGATGCGGCAAAGGGGCAGTACATTCATTTTCTGCCGGATGCACTTCGGCTTCTGCGTACAGGCGGTGTTCTGATTTCAGACAATGTACTGCAGGACGGAGATATTATTGAGTCGCATTATGCTGTGGAGCGCAGGAACCGGACGATTTATAAACGGATGCGGGAATATTTGTACGTATTAAAGCATACAGATGGTCTGCAGACATCAATCGTACCGGTCGGGGACGGAGCGGCGGTGACGGTGAAACAGAAGGATACTATTATACTTCACCTATAAAATACTGCATTCGATCGATTTGCATTGTTTTGCGGAAGAAATAGAGACAGATTGAACGGATCTGTTTTATGGAAAAGAAACGGAGAGAGGAACATGAGACATCCGGAATTACTGATCCCGGCTAGTAGCCTGGAGGTATTGAAAACGGCCGTTATATTCGGTGCAGATGCCGTTTATATTGGCGGGGAAGCATTCGGGCTGCGTGCAAAGGCCAAGAATTTTTCAATGGAAGAAATGGCAGAGGGTATTGCATTTGCGCACGAGCATGGAGTCAGAGTTTATGTGACGGCCAATATTCTGGCACACAATTACGATCTTGCCGGTGTTGAGGAATACTTTAAAGAACTGAAGAAAATCGGACCGGATGCGCTGATCATCGCAGATCCGGGTGTATTTCAGATTGCAAAACGTATATGCCCGGAAATTGAGCGCCATATCAGCACGCAGGCAAACAATACAAATTATGAGACGTATCGTTTCTGGTATGAGCTTGGTGCAAAGCGGGTGGTATCCGCCAGAGAGCTGTCTATGCGGGAAATCAAAACGATTCGGGAGCATATTCCGGATGACCTTGAGATTGAGACGTTCGTACATGGTGCCATGTGTATTTCCTATTCCGGAAGATGTCTTCTGAGTAATTATTTTACAGGAAGAGATGCAAATCATGGGGCATGTACGCATCCGTGCAGATGGAAGTATGCGGTTGTCGAGGAGACAAGGCCGGGAGAGTATCTTCCAGTGGAGGAAAATGAGCGCGGCACATACATTTTCAATTCGAAGGATCTGTGCATGATCGAGCACATCCCGGATCTGATTGATGCAGGAATTGACAGCCTGAAGGTAGAGGGCAGAATGAAGACGGCACTGTATGTGGCAACGGTAGCCCGTACGTATCGGAAGGCACTGGATGATTATGCGGAAGATCCAAAGCTGTATGAAAAAAATATGGACTGGTATCTGGATCAGATTTCCAACTGTACGTATCGCCAGTTTACAACCGGTTTCTTTTACGGAAAACCGGATCATGAGGCTCAGATTTATGACAGCAATACGTATGTAAAAGAGTATACGTATCTTGGGATCATAGGTGATGTGGCGCCGGACGGACGGATCCATATCGAACAGAGAAATAAGTTTGTGGTTGGGGAGCAGATTGAAATTATGAAACCGGATGGCGCGAATATTGAGGCGAAGGTGCTCTCAATCCGCAATGATGACGGAGAGGAAATGGAAAGTGCGCCACATTCAAAGCAGTCTCTGTGGGTACTGCTTGACCAGCCGGGGGCGCAGTATGATCTGCTTCGCAGAAAAGAGTAAAAGAAATAAAAAAAGGAAATTGGACACAAAAAATAGAAAAAACTCTGATTTTGGACAAAAAAAGCGGGATTTTGTACAATTAATCCCGTTTTTTGTATATTGTTCCGACTTGTGACGGGTGCTATACTTTGCAAAGATAATTATATGGAAGTGCAAAGGAGGCAGCAAAGTGGAAAATCATAAAGAAAATACAGGCAAAAAGAAAGAGGTCCAAAAGAAAACACACGTAAAAAAAACGCGTATTCAGAACATGACAGAAGGAAAACCGATTTCTCTGATCATAGCATTTGCGATTCCGCTGATGCTTGGAAATGTGTTTCAGCAGCTGTATTCTGTTGTAGACAGTATGGTTGTTGGAAAATTTTTGGGTGTTGATGCGCTGGCAGCTCTTGGAGCAACCAACTGGCCAAACTGGGTGATACTGGGCTTTCTGCAAGGGCTGACGCAGGGATTTTCCATTGTTATGTCGCAGGCATTCGGTGCGCAGAATGGAAAACGACTCAGGAAAGCTGTTGGAAATTCAATGGTGCTTTCCGGGATCAGTGCAGTGGTGCTTTTTGTAATTGGACAGGTATTTGCAAGATCTATGCTGGGTCTTTTAAATACACCGGAAGAAATTGTACAGTACAGTATGGTTTATCTGAGAATTTCTTTTATCGGAATTCCGGTAATTACTGGTTATAACCTGCTGGCAGCGATCCTGCGTGCGCTCGGGGACGGGCAGACGCCGCTGCGTGCTATGGCGGTAGCTTCTATTGTCAATGTTGTCTTGGACCTTGTGTTTGTGACGGTATTTGGCTGGGGAATTGCTGGTGCAGCGGCTGCTACGGTGACGGCGCAGCTGTGTTCCTGCATTTTATGTTTCGTACGGGTAAAAAGGATTGAGATTCTCGCACTTGACCGGACTGATTTTAAGCTGGATGCATCGCTTGCAAAAGGGATGTATGTACTTAGCATGCCGATGGCATTACAGAACCTTCTGATCGCAGGCGGAGGAATGATCGTGCAGAGCGTTGTAAATCGGTATGGAATGATTTTTATTGCAGGATTTACAGCAGGAAGCAAGCTGCACGGCGTTCTGGAGATTGCCACCTCATCGTATGGCTTTGCAATGACAACGTATGTGGGACAGAACCTTGGGGCAGGACGAATGGATCGGATTCATAAAGGAGTACGCTCTGCGCTTTTGGCTGCTGTAGCGACTTCGGCAGTAATTTCCGGAACCATGCTGCTGCTTGGCAGACCAATTCTCGGAGGGTTTGTCTCCGGTACACAGCAGGAGATTACAGAGACAATTTCTGTTGCATATCGGTATCTTGCTATTATGTGTGTGTGTCTCCCGGTGCTTTACGTGCTGTACATAATCCGATCTTCTTTGCAGGGCATGGGAAATACGGTATGGCCGATGATTTCCGGAATCGGTGAACTGATCATGCGTACTTCTGCGGCGCTTCTGCTTCCGGCTGTCGTTGGAGAGACTGGTGTGTTCCTGGCAGAAGTGCTTGCCTGGTTTGGAGCAGATGTGATTCTGATTTCCAGCTATATTGTTACGGTAAGAAAGACAGAAGAAAAATTAAAATTAAAAAAGGCAGAGAATTAATATATGAAAAACGATCTGGAGGAAAAGCGGGTGCATGGCTCCCTGCTTTTCCCGTTTCAATATTATACGGCAGAACAGGGCAGACTTGGAAGACCGGAAATTTTTGTTCCGTATCACTGGCACGATGATGTAGAGATTCTGAGAGTAGAAAAGGGAAAATTGCAGATTTTGGTGGATGGAAGAGAGTTGACAGGAGAGAGGGATGATATTTTTTTCTTTAATTCGGGTCAGATCCACCAGATACAGGCAGATGGCTATGAGAATGATTATTATTCGTTTGTTTTTTCCATGAAAAGCCTGAATTTTCGGGAAAATGATTATACGCAGACAACGATTCTGGATCCGATCGGTGATCAGAGATGGTTTCCTCAGAAAATAGGAAGAAATGAAAGAGGGCATGGTGAGCTATTGCAGCTGCTGGAAGAACTGCGCAGACTGTGGAGGGATCAGCCTATGGCCTATCAGCTGCTGATTAAGGCGGAGCTTTATCGGATGCTTGCACTTTTGGAGCAGAATCAGCAGTTTGTGGTACGGTCTCAGCTGCAAAGAGAGCATTCTACGACTGCACTGCGCTTAAAGGAAGTACTTCGGTACGTTGCAGAGCATTATCAGGAACATATTTCGCTGGAACAGGCGGCAGAGATCATTCATATGTCACCGAAGTATTTTTCGAATTATTTCTCAGAAACATTTCATGTGAGCTTTGTACAGTACCTCAATCGTTATCGGATCGAGCAGGCGTGTATTTTGCTGCAGACGACGCCCCTTTCGGTAATGGAAGTTGGGTTTCAGGTGGGATATGGAAATTTCAGTTACTTTATCCGCAGATTCCGTGAATTTTATGGATGTACGCCGACTGATTACCGGAAGAAATTATAAAAACCAATAAAAGATAAAAACCAATAAAAGATAAAACAAATAAAAGATAAAAACTCTGTGAGACCAGGTTCTGGATCTTCACAGAGTTTTTGTATGACATAGAAGATGAATTTTCTATGCCATACAAACGAGAACTTACTCGCTTTATACAGGATTAATTCTCCCTGCGGCAGATGGTAAAGCTGCAGGATGGAACGGTAAGAACACCATTTTCCCATTTTGCCGCCTGACCATAGGAGAAAAGTACTTCACCAGGGCAGGCCTCAAGCGGGCAGTCAGACTCTTTTGTCGAAGGATTCAAAATGATGGTAAGTGTTTCTGTCTCATGCAGTCTTTCGTAAACAAACGGGAAAGCATGCGGCTTCGCATACAGGAAGCGAATATCACTGCCGGAGAGAAGAGCCGGATGCTCGCTGCGAAGATGGATCAGGCTTTTTACCATATTCAAAAGAGAATCAGGATCAGTGAGCTGCTTTTCTACGGTTGGCCGTTCTGCATCCGGGTCGATCGGAAGATAGAGATTTGCCGGAGCGGCGCTGGAAAAGCCTGCATTCGCGCTGTGATCCCACTGCATTGGTGTACGGGAGCCGGTACGGTCATAGCCGCCTTCTTTAGATGGCATTCCGTCCATATAACGCATACCGATTTCATCACCATAATAAATAAACGGGCAGCCGGGCATGGTCAGAAGGAAAGCGAAAGCAATCTTCATATCTTCTTCATCAAGCAGATGGCGCATTCGTTTCATATCATGGTTACTTGATGGAATGCAGCAAAGACCCTTTCCGTTCGTGCGATTGTAATGCTCCAGATACGTTTTGACAAATTCACTGATATCTCCGTCTCCTTTTTTTGAGAAATACGGAGTTTCGCGGAAGAGGTCCATATAATGAGTCGGACCGTTGTGAAGAAGGAAATCCATGTGAAATCCGGCTTCCAGAGCTTCCTTTGGATCACCCCATTCAGAAACGAGAGCTGCCTCCGGGTATTTTTCATCAAGAAATGCACGGACTTTCTGCCATAAAAGCTTTGTATAATGATGGTCCGGATCCGCTTTTACGAGACTGGCAGCCATATCGACACGGAAACCGTCACAGCCCAGATCAAGCCAGAAAGACATGATATCCTGCAGGATCAGGCGGCCTTTCTGGGCTTCTTCTGAATCAGCAGAAAACTGCCATGGAGCAGTTACGGTGCCGAATCCGTAATTAAGAGCCGGCTGAGTGGAAAAGCAGTTGACCGCTACGGCAGAGGCACGGTCAGAGATACCGAAAAGCCAGTTGTTGATGCCTGGAATCTTTTCCTTTGCCCACATCATATCAT
>CAKRPI010000060.1 GCA_934376945.1 uncultured Lachnospiraceae bacterium
GCAAAGATATCTGACGCAGGATTTCACACTCTGATGGGCTGGATTAAGATGCATTATTTTAGAGGATTGCTATAAATCCGACTTTACTGCCTGCGTTTTTTTGATACGTCAATCAAAAGCTCGCACAGCTCTGCGAAACCAATTCCAACCGCTGCTGCCTCCTGCGGAAGAAGACTGGTCGGCGTCATGCCCGGAAGTGTATTTGCTTCAAGACAGTACAGATTTCCCTCTTTATCCATCATAAAATCCATCCTTCCGTAGCCCTCCAGATGCAGCGCCTCATACGCCTTTACCGCATACTGCTGCATCTCCTGTGTTTTTTCCGGACTTAGCAGTGCCGGACACGTCTCGATCGTCGATCCTGCCGTATATTTGTTTTTATAATCGTAGAACCCTTCCACCGGCGCGATCTCAATTACCGGATACGGCTTTCCGTCGATCACACCTGCTGAAAATTCCCGTCCTTCGATAAACTGCTCGACAATAACCTCTTTCTCATAGCCAAACGCAAGCGTAAGCGCCGCTTCATACTCCTCCTGTGTACGTGCGACTGCCACTCCGACGCTTGAACCACCGCAGCACGGCTTTACGATACACGGAAGCCCTATGCCATTTTCAGAAGCCGGAAGATACGCTTCGCCTCGTTTCAAAGACATTCCGGCTGCTGTCGGAACCCCGCTCTCACGGAACAGGCTTCTCGAAATCCCCTTATCCATCGCCATCGCGCTTCCAAGCGGGCCGGAACCCGTATATGGAATCCGGAACAGATCAAGCGCTGCCTGTACGGTACCGCCTTCGCCGTCCGCACCGTGCAGTGCCAGAAATACCACGTCTGCCATTTTGCACACAGCAAGTACATTCGGTCCGAAAAATTCTCTTCCTGATGCCTGGATTGCTTCGATCGTATCGTTCATGGAACGAATGTAAGCCGCCGCTGCATCCACATCATACTGCTCAGGAAATATCTTCGCTTCCTCACTTACATCCAGCCGTTCGTCCCCGCAGAATACATCAATCAAAACTGCCTGATGTCCCCTGTCCCGAAGCGCCTTGCACACACCTGTACCTGATACAATGGAGACCTCCCGTTCCGTGCTGATTCCTCCAGCCAATACTGCTATTTTCATACTTACTCCTCCTCGACTTTGGCGTACCTGCTTCGTTCCAAGCAAAAGCAGCCGTCTTTTACTGTCGTTCCGGCATCCCCGGAAGCAGCTGTTTTATATGATATTTTCTTACTGAATGATTATATTCTGAAGATCCTGTCCGGTATACGGCACTCCGTCCTGCGTCACACCCTGCTGTGTTGTACCGTCTCCGCCGATAATCACAATATCTGAATCTGTCTGCCCCGGCGCATCCGTCTGGTTCTGGGACTCCGGCTGTGCCGTTGTCTCTGTCTGAACCTGTCCGCCTCCGCTCTCATTGGGATAACCGTAATTTATACCGGAGCTGTAGCAGACGATCGGTGTGCCGATCTCAATATTCGCATAAATTACCGCTACCTTTGCAGTCGGTGTATTAATGCAGCCATGAGACCCGGAAGTCTGGTAAATCGTTCCCCCGTAAACACTTCTCCAGGAATCAGCGTCATGAATTCCGACTCCGCCATAAAATGGCATCCAGTAATCAACCGGTGTGCTGTAGCCCTCCCCCTTTAAGGTTTCATGCTCTGATTTTCCAACCAGACAGAAAATCCCTTCCGGCGATGAGGTTCCGGCACTCACATTTCCGGTCACAACCGCTGTGTCCACCAAAAGTACGCCGTCTTTATAAAACCACATATGCTGATTGGTATAATCGATCTCAACATACGTGTTTCCGATATCATTTTCGCCTCGTGTCCATGCACCCTCAAGCCAGGTCACGGTACGCTCTGTCGATTCCCCGCCTTTGAGAATATCGATCAGCGCCGCCTTTTCTGTATCCCGGTCCATCTGCCATCCATACGTGCGGGCCTCCACAGAAACCAGTTCTTTGTTCGTCGTCTGAAATGTTTCCATTGTTCCAAGCGTATCATACCGGTCCGCCAGTGCATCCACCCACGCGGACGCTGCCGCTTCATCGAGCACCGGCTGGCTGTTTTCATCAAACGTAAACCATCCTGCCGTCGTCTGTGCATCCAGCGTCTCTGTAATTCCGCAGCCCATCTGGTAGGTCACCGCAATGCTGCTGTATTTATTTTTTACTGCTGCCTCTGCCTTTAATGCACTGCTGTCGCTTCGCACCTTCGGCTCCTCATAGCAGCCCTCCGTTGCAAGATCCACTGTAGTCTCGCCCTGAGCCACCGCAGCTTCAACTGCCGACACAACCTTTGATTCATTCAGATAGCTGCCCTCCGTCTCCGGCACGACAATATAGGTTCCATCCTGAAGCGCCACAGATGCATCCACCGGCTTTATCATCGCATCTTCCTGCATACACGCAAGAGCATGTACCGACTGTTCCAGCCGGTCCTTTTCCGTATCCACAGAGACCGCCATCGTATAATGCCTGACCGCGCCAAAATACGCCGGAAGCCACAGAAACGAATTCTGATCCTTAAGCAACTTTGACACCTCGCCATCGGACACGAAATGGTAGCCCAGTGCATCCGCATCCAAAATCTCCTGTGCACCGTCTCTTGTCTGTACTGTCAGGCTGTACGTTTCTGCCTGATGTGCCACAAGTGCCTCCGCTTCCTCTGCCGTCAGATCTGAAACATCGATTCCGTTCACTGCCGTATGTTCAAAAAAATGGGTCCGGTAATACATGCCGATTCCTGTATACGCCCCAGCTGCTGCCACAAGCAGCACTACAGCGCATCCAGCTATGATCGCTGTTCGTTTTCTCATCCTATATGATCCAGTCCTTTCCTTTCAACCGGCTCTTTCGTTTCTCTTTCCACTTCGCCTCGCTGTCTCCCGCAAGGCGCATTTACTTTACATCATTTGTAACTGTTCAGAACCACCTCCAAAATGCTGCGCATTTCGTCGGTGTGGCGTATCCGCCAAATAAATTTCCATGTAAAAGTGTTCATTCATGCAAGCATGATTCACACTTTTGCATGAAAATCTGCTTGGCTCTGAACAGTTACCATCATTTTACTTCACATGCAAGAAATACAGCCGCACAAAACGGCGGAAGCAAAATTACAGCGCGTCCGGCATCGACCGGATAAATCATTTTATCCCCATCTCTGCCTCCGCAAAGCTCTGCTGTCCACACGGAAGCCTCTATCTTCTCCTTTGTCCATTCCGGAAGAAGCGATGTCCTCGCCTGCTCATGCGTCAGTACCTCCGTATACAACTCCTGCGAATTCCAGAATGCCGGTTCCTGCGATTTCATCCGGTATTCCTGCGGCAGTTCTCCCTCTGACGCATTTTTATACGGAAGCACAGACCATGCGGTCATCTCCGGCTGCAGCATGATCTTCTCTGTTTTCGCACAGAATTTGCCAATTGCACAGCTTTGACAGACGGAATCCTTCTGCGTGCTCCGATATGCCTGACATCCGCCCTGCTCACCTGCAACCGCGCCTCCGTCCGCTGAAAATCCGTTTTGATCCGTATAGAAAACCCTGCGCAGCACCTGATGATCCGAAACGCCTGCCATCCACACCGGGATACTGATCGTACGCGTTGAATCGTTATTATTGAACGCAACAATCAGCTGCTGCCCGCGGTCAAACCGCCCATACGCAAGAATATTGTAATCCTCATATAAGAACCGAAGAGAGCCTCTCTTCAGCACCGGATATTTTTTGTGCATTGCGATCGCAGCCTTATGGAAGGCGATCATCTGCTGATCCTCGTGACCCCACGGATACGTCCTGCGGTTGTCCGGATCCGTAAATCCGCACACTCCGGCCTCATCGCCATAATAAAGCGTCGGTGCACCGGGCCACGTCATCTGCATTACCACAGCCTCCCGCATGACCTCCGGATGAATGTTGCCAGAAGCCGCCTCACTTCCAAGGTGATTTACCCTTCCGACCAGATGGTTCGTCCTTGTCAGAAAGCGGGAATGATCATGATTTGAGAGCTCATTCATCGCTGTCTGCAGCGACGGAGCCAGGAAGGATGCCATATGATACCGCATCGCATCCACAAAACATCTTGCGTTTCCGAGCATACCCGGCTGATAATTATCGCTGTGCTTCTCCATTCCTGTAAAAAACCAGGTCAGCGGCTCCATAAAGGCATCGTAATTCATTACCGTATCCCACTGATCGCCGCGCAGCCAGCCTGAAGCATCCCCGTAATGCTCTGCCAGAATAATCGCATCCGGATTTGCCTCCTTTACAGCTTTTCGGAATTTTCTCCAGAATTCATGGTTATACTCCTGACTGAATCCAAGATCCGCCGCCACATCAAGCCGCCATCCATCTACATTGTATGGAGGTGATACCCACTTCGCCGCAATTCTTAAAATATACTCTTCAAGCTTCGGCGAGTCCTCATAATTCAGCTTCGGAAGCGTATCATGCCCCCACCATCCGTCATAAAACGGATTGTATGGCCACTCATGTTCATTATGAAATTTAAAAAAGCTCCGATATGGACTGTCCGCAGAAATAAATGCTCCCGGTTCATACCCCGGCTGCCGTTCATAGATTCGCTCTCTGTCCATCCATTTATTAAAGGACCCACAGTGATTAAACACACCGTCCAAAATCACGCGCATCCCGCGCCGGTGCATTTCTTCCACCAGCTCCGCAAACAATGCATTGCTCGCTTCCAGATTCAGACGGTCTGTTACGCGCGAAATATAACGAGTCGCATACCGGTTCTCACTTTCCCAGCTCTCCAGCAGTCTTCCGCCTTCTTGTTCATGAAGGATTTTTCCAAAATGAGGATCAATATAATCATAATCCTGAATATCATATTTATGATTGGACGGTGAAACAAACAGCGGATTAAAATAAATAACCTCTACACCAAGCTCCTGTAAATAATCCAGCTTTTTTCGGACACCTTCCAGGTCTCCGCCGTAAAATTCGCGGATTCCCATCGTGACTGCCGGCATCTTGTCCCAGTCGCTTACCTTTGTCGTGCCTTCTCCGATATAAACATATTCCCGGTTCTCCACATCGTTCGTCGGATCGCCATTATAAAAGCGATCTGTGAAGATCTGATACATGACTGCACCTTTTGCCCACTCAGGTGTGGAAAATCCCGGCATCACACAGAACGAACGGCTCTGCTGAAGATCCCTTGAAACGCCCAGCTTATTGTAAAAGCACCGCGTCTGCCCCGCCCTGACTTCAAAATAATAATAGATCGGTTCCTCCTCGGCCAGGATTTCCGTCATATAATAATCAAACACGCCTTCACTGAATTCAAGGCGCATCTCTTTTTTGATCGCTCCGCTGATAAAATACACCTGGTCAACGTTATCCTTACCGGTCCGGAAACGGATTCTTACCGTATCGCCTATCTTTGGTTCCATCGGATGAACATAATTTTCTGTCTCATCACTGAATAATGCATCTACTTTAAAAACAGGACGCATCCACATAATATAATTCAAGGTCTGCATCACTGACTGAAATTGCTGATCCATGTTATCTCCCTTTAATGTTCTACTTTTTCAGGTATCATTTTATTTTATACTACTTTCCATTTTTGTACAACCGCTGTTTTCATGGAATCCCATACGTTCTGCTCATAACGAAAGAGAGCAGCCATCGCTGGCTGCTCTCTTTGGAGAAGGTATTTCTTCTAATGGGGTGTAGCAAAAACTATATAATGTATTGGGGGGTTTTACGAGTGTTATTATAGCATCGTCCCTAAATTAAGTGTGCACAAAGTTCACAAAAATGAAGACTTGTTTTTGTGCATTTTTATTTTGTCTCTGCATTTCCATTTTTATTTTTGCTGTCAAAATATACGAAGCAGAAACCAATCCACGTTTTATTCCGTTTCCTGATCGATTCTTGCGCCAAACAGAGATTCAAATTCTTCTCTTCCGATCTTCTCTTTCTCAATCAGAAGCTCTGCACAGGAATGCAGTACGCCCTCATGTGCTTTGATCATCTCACGCGCCTTCTGATGTGCCTCCTCGATCATCCGTTTTACTTCCTCATCAATTGCACACGCGATATCCTCCCCGTAGGAACGGGTATGTGCCAGGTCACGTCCGATGAACACTTCATCATCATCGTTGTCGTAATTGATCAGTCCGATGCGCTCTGACATTCCATACCGTGTCACCATCGCACGTGCAAGAGCCGTTGCCTGTTTGATATCCTGAGAAGCTCCGGTTGTCACATCACCAAAAATCAGTTCCTCCGCCACACGGCCTCCCAAATCCACGATCAGCTCCTGGGTCATTCGACCTTTCGTCCGGAACATTTCATCCTTTTCCGGCAGCGGCATCGTATAGCCTGCTGCTCCGCGGCCTGTCGGAATAATGGAGATCGTATGTACCGGCCCCACATCTGGAAGCAGATGGAACAAAATAGCATGACCTGCCTCATGATATGCTGTAATTCGCTTTTCCTTTTCTGAAATAACGCGGCTCTTTTTCTCTGCTCCGATTCCGACCTTGACAAACGCACGGTTAATATCATCCTGCTTGATATAAGCACGCTTTAATTTTGCTGCGAGGATTGCTGCCTCATTCATGAGATTTTCCAGATCCGCACCGGTAAAGCCGGCCGTCGTACGTGCGATTTCCGCAAGATTCACATCATCTGCCAGCGGCTTTCCTTTTGCGTGTACCTGAAGGATCTCTTCTCGTCCCTTTACATCCGGGCGTCCCACTGCAACCTGGCGGTCAAAACGGCCCGGACGCAAAATAGCCGGATCCAGAATATCCACACGGTTTGTTGCCGCCATCACAATGATTCCTTCATTGACGCCAAAACCATCCATCTCTACCAGCAGCTGATTGAGCGTCTGCTCTCTCTCGTCATGGCCGCCGCCCATTCCGGTGCCTCTGCGTCTTGCCACCGCATCGATCTCATCGATAAACACAATGCATGGCTGATGCTTTTTGGCTTCCTCAAACAGATCACGCACACGCGATGCTCCGACACCGACAAACATCTCCACGAAGTCCGAACCTGAAATACTGAAAAACGGAACGCCTGCCTCTCCCGCGATCGCCTTTGCAAGCAGGGTCTTTCCGGTACCAGGAGGGCCTACCAAAATGACACCCTTCGGAATGCGCGCACCAACCTGCGTAAATTTGCCCGGCTCTTTCAGGAAATCAACGATTTCCTCCAGCTCTTCCTTTTCCTCCTGCAGACCAGCTACATCCTGAAAGGTTACACGCTTTGCGTCCGGTGTGATCATTCTGGCACGGCTCTTTCCGAAATTCATCATCTTATTGTTTCCGCCGCCTGCCTGACGATTCATCATTGAGAAAATCAGAAGCAGTACAAACGCAATCATGACCGTCGGAAGAATGGAAAGCCATACACTCTGTTTCGGTACGTCCTTTACATCCAGCGTGATCTTTTCCTGCTGCTCCAGCTCTGACTGCACTTCCTTTACGTCCGTTACATTTACGTATCTGATGTCTCCATCCTCTAACGTCACCTTCAGGCTGCCTGTCGGCACTTCCTGATTCTGTGTAATCTCAACCCGCACCACGTCGCCTGCATTCACTGCCTCTTCAAACTCGCGGTAATTCCAGGTCTGGCTTGCCTCCATCCCCCCGCGAAATGTCTGGAACAGCAGCAGAATCAGAAGTGCAACGACCACATAAAACCATGGGCCTTTTAAATTTCTGTTCAAATCCGTTCTCCTTTCCCGTCACCGGCAGCTTCTCACTGCCCATAGCAGTCTGCCGGCCATATCATTTCCTGCTGTAAAGCTATTCTTATCAGTCGTCCACAAATTCCACCACACCGATAAATGGCAGATTGCGGTATTTCTGTGCATAATCCAGTCCGTATCCTACGACAAACTCATCCGGAATTTCAAAACAGGTGTAATCAACCGCAACATCCGTCACTCTGCGGTCCGGCTTATCGAGCAGGGTGCACAGACGCAAGGATTTCGGATTGCGTTTTCCGAGAATGTCAAGCAGATAGCTTAAGGTACGTCCCGAGTCAATAATGTCCTCGATCACAAGCACATTCTTTCCCTCCAGCGGCTCATCAAGATCCTTCACGATTCTTACCACACCGCTTGATTTCGTATCATTTCCATAGCTGCTGCAGGACATAAAGTCCATCGTAACAGGCACCGTAATCCGTTTTGCCAGCTCACACGTAAAAAATACGCTTCCTTTCAGTACACAGATCAGATGTACCTCTTCTCCTGCATAATCTTCACTGATCTTCTTTGCAATTTCGGCAATTCTTGCGTCTATTTTCTGCTCCGGCAAAAAAATTTTAATCTTCTCCTTCATGAGACTCCTCCTCTATCTGTATTTTCAAAATTCGTTTTGTGTCCTGTCTGACCTTTGCAGCCTCACTGATACGCCATCCGACAATCCACAGAATATGTGACCCATCCGCAAGCAGCCACAGCCTTTCACGTTCTTCCCGCGGGATTTTCTGATCGATCAGATAATCCTTCAGCTTTCTTCGGCCTCCCTGTGCGTTCACGATGAGATAATCTCCGCTGCGGCGTGTCCGCAAACAGACATTGCTATATATTGTATCATAAGAAAGCCATTTCGTATACTTTTTTTCTTTTCGAATTTCCTCCTGAAGTCCGGAAGAATTCTCAAAAATCGCTGTTTTTATCCTTCTTCCTTCTTTTACTATATCCATCTTCTCTGTTACCGGACAGATTACCTGTCCTTTATTTTTTTCATTCTCTTTTTTCTTTCCGTCCCCGGAAATCTGGGTCAGATGAATGATTTCCTTCTCCCGCACTACACGGATTCCTCCCGGAAGCCGTACTTCTTTTCCGCAGTCTTTCTTTGCAAGCTCCTGCAGCTGCTGCAGATGAATATCCCCGATATCCTTTCGGCCGTTTCCGTTGTGGAACCGCCTCAGGCACTCCAGCAGAAGCTCTTTCTGAATCAGCTCCTCCTGCTGCTCATAAGGTGCAAGAAGCAGTACCACACTGCCATCTTCTCTTACTGTGACTGCACTGCGTGCCGCACATTCCGTCTGCTTCTCTACATAATGCTGCACTTCCTGCAGGCGCTGCGCTGCCTGTGTGATGTGCCTGAGTGCCTGACGGTTCAGCTTTTGTTCCAGCTGCGGAATAATTTCCCGGCGCAGCCGGTTTCTCGTATAATCCAGTTCCAGATTCGTTCGATCCGTTCGCCACGTCTGCCCATTCTTTACGAGGAGCTCTTCAATCTGTGAACGTTCCAGAAACAGCAGAGGCCGGATCACCCGGTCTCTTACCGGCAAAATCCCGCCAAGTCCCTTCAGTCCGCTTCCCCTGACGAGATTCCACAAAACGGTCTCCGCCTGATCATTCTGATTATGCGCCACTGCAATCCGGTCTGCCTTCAGCCGGATACGCAGCTTTTCAAAGCAGGCATAGCGCACACTCCGCCCTGCCTCTTCAACCGTCATACCGTTTTTTTGCGCATACGATTCCACATCACATGATTCCATATAAAAGGGGACATCCAGACTGTGGCACAGCGCTTCCACAAAGGACGCATCCTCCAGACTTTCCTTCCCGCGGATTCCATGCTCCACATGTGCCACGAAAAGGGAAAACGGAACCTCTTTCCGATACCTTGCAAGTGCAAGCAGCAGACAGACAGAATCTGCACCGCCTGATACTCCCGCAATTACCCCATCACCAGGTGAAATCATCCTGTAAGTTCGAATCGTTTGATAAATGCGTTCCATCGAACAAGTACCTCCTATGATTTTAACCATATCTTTCCGATCAAAATCGTCATGTCATCATGAGCCTGCAGCTTCTGCATCAGGTACACACGCTCCATCAGGCATCTTGCGTGTTCCTTTGCATTTGGCGAAGCGGTGCGGCAGATCAGCTCTTTCATCTGTTCTTCGCTGTTTTCTCCGGTCAGTGCATCGATTACGCCATCCGTCATCATGACAATCGTATCGCCTTCTCCAAGCTGTCTGTGCAGGCTTTCATAATCCGACTGCTGAAGGATTCCGGCCGGAAGGCCACGGCTGTGAATTGCTTCCAGCTTTTCTCCCTGCATCAGAAAGGTCGTTGCCGCTCCGAATTTTATCAGATCGCATCCCGCACTGTAAAGGTCAACCATGCAAAGATCGATCGTGGAAAACATCTGATTTCCATTTTGCAGCAGCATGCAGGAATTGATCATGCGCACTGCTGTCTCCTGTGGAAATCCAGCCTGAAAAAACTGCTCCAGCAGCTCAATTACTTTTTCGCTCTCCTGACATGCACCGATTCCGGAACCCATTCCGTCTGCCAGGCTCATCACAATCCGGCCGGTGTCCTTCTGCAAAAATGCATAATTATCCCCGGAAACCAGCTCTCCGTCTTTTGTGAGCCTTGCCACCCCGCACAGCATCTGAAAACGCGTCTCCGGAACAAAATGAAAGGTCTCAAATGTCTCGCCCGGAAACGCCGTGCAATTCCATGCAGGACGCATTTTCACCTCCATGCACTCAGAGAGAAGCTCCGCGACCGTTTTTGCAGAAACCGGGATTTTCTTTTTCGCCCGCAGTACAAGAAATACCTCCGTCCCATCCTCTCTTCGCCCTGTGATCCGAACACTTCCAAGCTCGATTCCAAGACCTGTAAGCTCCGGCCAGAGCTTTTTACACAGCTTTTCTTCTTTTCTCGGACTTCCTGCCATCCCCTGTGCCATTGTACGCCACAGCACTGCTGTCTGATAAATTTCTTCTCCTGCCGCCATGCGCTGCTCCATCATCCGGTTATTCCACAGCAGAAGACTTCTCTGTTTCATATAAGCCTGTGTCACTGCCCTGGCAGTCTCAGATGGAAACATGCAGGCCTTCTCAAGCTGCGCAATCCCATTCTCCGTAATGGTGCCTTCTGTCTCCAGTTCATGCAGCAGCTGAAAAAGTATCTCCCAGCTTTCATAGTATCTTGTCTGCCAGCACTTCATTGCCTGATCACATCCGGCACATGCCATCTCCTGAATCTGCAAAAGCAGCTGCTCCAGCTCTGCATCCCCGAACCGTTCCTTCTGACATGGCATCTTCTGAAACAGCTCAGCCAGTGCAAAAAAGGCTTCTGCATACTGCTCCAGCTGCTCTCGCTCCGGAACCGGATAATGTGATGCTGCCTGCCAGTGCATTCTTCTTATGTGCCTTCCGCTACTCCGTATTTCCTTCCATGCTGCCGAAAGCCATTCCTTCATTTTCATTCCTCCCAGGACCGCACTTTTTGGTAATCCCCCGCCATTCTATCATGGTCCGGGCGCAATGTCTGACGAATTCTGGCAGCTTCAACGCAAAGACCGGGCGTAAGGTTTTCCCCACGCCCGGTACCTTTCAGGAATATGCATCACTGCGTGGCCTTAAAAATCACTTCATCCCGATATACGAGTCCAAGCTTTTCTCTGGCCATCTTCTCTATAAATTCCCTGGAATTAACGTAATCCTTCAGCTTCTCAATCTCACCGCTCCGTACTTCCTCATCCTTGATCTGCTGACTCAGTTCTTCCTTCTGCGACTCATACTGCTCATTACGCACGGAAAGCTTCTGGCTCCCGCTAAGCAGTACCACCAGTAATACGGCAACGATCCCGGCGATTGTAATAACACCTGCTATATTACTTCTGTTCGTCTTTTTTCTGCCTGTTCTTTTTTTTCCTGCCATTTCTGATCCCTCTTTGTCCTGCTGTCTTTTTCTCACAGCATACCCTGTCCGCCTTATTGTACCTTCTTTTTCTTTTGTTTTCAATCCTTTTCTGTACTTTACACAGGATTTTATCTTTCAGTAAAAGAAACCGCCTCACCAGAAAACAGATGAAACAAAAAAAACATTCCACAGCCCTTTGCACCACAGGACTCACCGTTACATGGCCAAGCAATGCGCCAAGCGCCATCGCAATTACCGCATAACCACGCAGCACACCGTCCGAAACAGAAAACAGCAGCAGAAATGTCACAAAACCTGCTGCCAGCCAGTAAAAAAAATCTTCCACAGACACGACAGCCCCGGCATGTGGTACGGCTCTTCGCAGGCCACGCAGCACCGCATACCATAGCTCCAGAAGAATCCCGTGCAGCACCGCCAGAAAAAAAAGGATCATTTCACTTCGGATCACCGGACTGCTCATCGCAACATTCTCCGCAGGAGGCTTCCTTTCATTTCCGGTCTTCGTCCGGAGTAGGTCATACTCTCAATCATTCCGTCCAGCTCTACCTCTCCTTGCTCCAGCATCAGACGGCTGACATGAAGATTTTTTCCCTTTAAAGTCAGAAGTCCCTGTGAAGTCTCCAGCACCACCATATTCTCATCGAAGGAATGTACATCCGTCACACCTGTAATGCTGCCCTTTTTTCGATCCTGCCACGTAATCCCATGCGGCAGAACCGCCTTCTTTTCTTCCATATGATCTCCTGTATTTCCCGTCTGTATCTGCTCTATGTTTATGATTCACAGCAGAAAAATATACCCGAAACCTTATTGCCAAACACCATATCCGAACAGCCCAAAGCATACGCAGGCAGAACTTCATCCAGGCAGCTTCTACAGATACTGATACATTTCTGCTGCCGCTTCCTTTTTTTCAGAATCCTGGACAGACAGGACTTCCACCTTTACCGTTCTTGTTCCGAACTGAATTTCAATTTTGTCACCGATCTTTACATCCGCCGATGCCCGTGCCACCTTGTCATTGAGCAGCACACGCCCTGCATCACACGCCTCATTTGCAACCGTACGCCGTTTGATCAGTCTTGATACCTTCAGATATTTGTCTAAACGCATAGCTCCTCCTTCTGTTTCGCATAACCGTAAACTTATGTCATAAAAAAGCTGTTGTCAGCATGCATGGTAATCCACACATATCTGACAGCAGCCCTCTGCACACAAAACGAATCTTTGTAATCCGCCTTTTTCTTTCGCAGGAAACGATTAGTTCATCATATCCTTTAATGCTTTTCCCGCTTTGAACTTCGGAGTCTTGGAAGCCTTGATCGTCATGGTCTCGCCAGTCTGCGGATTTCTTCCCTCTCTTGCTGCACGCTCAGAAGTCTCAAAGGTACCAAAGCCTACAAGCTGTACTTTCTCACCATTCTTAAGCTGCTCAGCAACAACATCTGTAAAAGCCTTCAGTGCTTTCTCAGCATCTTTCTTGGATAATTCTGTCTTTTCAGCAATTGCAGCAATTAATTCTGTCTTATTCATTATAAGTCCTCCTGTGAATGTTATCTGCAGTTCTATTTTTGTCTGCATATCGTTCTGTCTTATCCTGAACCTATTCTTCTCTTTTTCTGATGCCGGAATGGAACGCTACTTTGTTTCCGTCGACGCCTGACTGCCGGAACACGGGCGGCGTCTGCAAATATTTCGGAATCCTCGAATAAGCCCTGTCAGAGCGTGTCTTAGAAATGTCTTCTGTAAAATGTGCATCCTAGATTTCGGGAAATTACGTATCAGGAGGAAAACGCAGCCGACTGCGCTATCCGGATGAAGATGAATATCCTCAAAAGCGGAAAACACAAAACACATAAATGATTTTTCAAAGACGCTCTAATATTTATATAATGGAATACCGTGTTTGTCAAGGTTTTCCTTGCGTTCCGGCAAAAAAGCATTTCCCGTGACGTTACTGTTCAGGGGTTAACTGGACTTGAAAAAGCCGATGGTGTAGACTGGTAACAGTCAAAGCCATCGGTTTTCTTATCCAAATATCCTGGATACTCTGTCAAATATATTTGTTGGTTCTTCCAGGCGCATCAAAACAAGCA
>CAKRPI010000061.1 GCA_934376945.1 uncultured Lachnospiraceae bacterium
GTCAACAACTTTTTTCAACTTTTTTATTTTTGTTTGTCGGTGCTTGTCTCATCTCTGAGCTTTGCATCCGGCTTTTTTTGTGTCTCTGCGGTGTCTTCCGCAGCGACGTGTTACATCATACCACCACCTTTCCCAGATGTCAACACTTATTTTTGAAATTTTTCAAATTTTTTGTATTTTATATTTTATTCCTATTGTTCATGCATTTCAGACTATTTTATTCTTTCTCTTCTCTGCAAAATTCTTAACATACAACCTTGAATTCTGCCAAGAAATTTGTCCTATAATTACATAGTAAGGAGGAATCCATTTACGGGAGGATTCCTTACGAGCCTAGATTCCTTATGATCCTGCAAGTAGCGAAGCGGATTGCGAATGTCCGCTTTACAAATCATTCCCGCAATCCGTCCTCCATTTTACAAAAAATTTCGCCTTCATTTGGTTGGCGCAGTCCACTACACTTCCCTAATTCAGGCGAAATCTCATAAGAATAGATCCCTATATGTCCATTTTACATATACAGTAAATTTTCAGTGCCTTTTCCTCGTATCCTAATTTTACTCTTTCGTCTTTTCATTAATAAACTGAAGCTTCGTTTTGGAGTACATAATCTTCTGGCTATGATAGAGTCCAAAATAACCGGATTCGAGATAACTGACTGATACTGCGATCAGGAAAAACGGCATGCAGTCAAAGCCAAACATCTCAAAGCTAAGCAGCAGCGAAGAAATCGGTGCATTTGTTACACCGCAAAATACTGCTGCCATACCACACGCTGCTGTAAGCGACGGAGAAATGCCCGCAACCTGTCCGAACAGACAGCCAAAGGTTGCACCGACAAACAACGTCGGAACTATTTCGCCGCCCTTAAAACCACAGGACAGTGTAATCGCTGTAAAAATCATTTTTAATAAGAAGGCTTCCGGTAGCGTTTCTCCGGAAATTGCTTTTTCTACAATGTTCATTCCGGTTCCCAGGTAATCCGTCGTATGCAAAAGCTTTGCAAGTAAAATGATCAGCGCACCGCCCACCACCGTACGCAGCCACGCATTCTCTATTTTTGTTTTGAAAAAGCGTTCGGTCCGGTGCAGGATTTCACAGAACAGTATGCTCACTCCCGCACACAGCAGCGCCAGCAGAACAATGAGCGCACCATTTTTCAGATCAAAATTCACCGATGCAGGGACAGCAAAATGCTCTCCGTGTGCACCTACCATCTCAGCAATCTCGCGCGCAATCAATGCAGAAATGGCACATGGTACGAGCGCCGCATATTCCATAATTCCGATACTGATTACTTCCATTGCAAAAATTGCTGCCGTCAGCGGCGTTCCAAAAAGTGCTGAAAAGGCAGCGCTCATGCCACACATGATCATCGCCTTCTGATCATACTCGTCCAGTTTCAGCCATTTTCCAATCGTCCCGCCAAGGCTTCCGCCAAGCTGCAGCGCCGCTCCCTCTCTTCCGGCCGAACCGCCGCATGCGTGTGTCAGAATCGTAGACGCAATGATCAGCGGAGACATACGAAGCGGCACGTAGGTGCCGGACTGAATGCCTTCCAGCACGCGATTCGTATCACTTTTATATGGATCAAAGCGATACATTGCAACAATTATAAGTCCGGCAAGCGGCAATAAATACAACATCCACTCATGCGTCTGCCGAAATCCGGTCACGATCGTAATACATCGTCCAAACAATCCGGCGACAAATCCAAGCACTACGCCGCATACACCTGCCAGAAGCAGCCAGCGCCCAAGTATGTACACTCTGCCTACACATTTTTTTGCAGATTCTCTGATAAAATTTTCCATGATTCTCCCTCTTATTCTCTTCTCATGTACTCTCCTGCATACGCATCTGTGATTCGTTCACAGTTCTCATAAACTGCAGATCCCTCATTCCAATAACTGAATTCAATCAATGACTGTGCATCCAGCAGCTCTTTTCCGGCACCAGTTCCAAGCCGTTTATCGATTCTCGCCGCAATATCGTTTTCTTTTCCACTCACCAGGTCAACCACGAGCTGAGGATCTGCCTCCATAATTTTCCCGCTATAAATAAGAAGAGTACCATACGTACTGATATCCTCGTATCCTTCTCCGGCGTCTTCTATTACAGCTTTCGTGAGCGCTTCTGTAAGCCCTTCATAAAATGCACTGCTTCTCAATCCGCTTTTGTCGTTATAGAAATCCACGCCAACTGCATGTATCATCTCATGAAGTGTCGTATGGCACATCCGTGTATCATCCTGCTCGTACTGCTCCATCTCTTCCTGCGGCAGAAAAATTTTTCCAGTCCCGTCCGAAAATCCTCCGATCGTTTCCGGAATTGCATCAGAAGTCCAGACCTCAATTTTTTCCACCTGCTCCGACAAATCAACCCGATATGTCTTTTGGAAATAATGAGTAAGAAGCTCGCGCGCATCCGAAATCCAGCTGTAATCTGATTCCTCAAGCGGCACCCCTGCCTCTTTCCACCGAGCACTCTCGTTGTATAGCTCCTGCATCCCCTCCAGATCCTCCTGCAGTCCCTCCTCATACATGCTCAGATCATTCAGTTGCAGCTGATTCGCCTGCATACCTGCCATGCTCAGATTGATGTCGGTTTCCGGCTCGTCTGACATGCTCAGATTGGTGTCGGTTTCCAACTCGGCTGACATGCTCAGTTCGGTCTCATTTACCTGTATTTCCGTTTCTTTCGCCTTGCACGCCCCGAGCTGCAAAAATGCTGCTCCAATCACAATCAGCATCCGGCTGCATCGCAAAAGCGTTTGTTTTTTCTGTTTTCCCCTCATTCTGTTTCCCTTTCCATGCTCCCGTTTCTTTTTGCTTCTTCCTGTTTTCCTCTGCAAAAGCCAAATCAAGCACATCCTTCAAAAGCCACTCCAGCAGATTCTCCTGATAACCGGCCAGCCCTTTTTTTTGAACGTTCTTTGCAGTCTCTAAAAGCAATGGATGCCGAATATTCACAAGCTTTGCCATTCCGCTCTCTGGAATACGCTCTGCTGAACTGCTTTTCTCATAATCCTCCGGTGACATACGCCAGATATGAATTCCGTTCCCGAATTTTCTCCACAAACGATCGGCGATCCGGATTCCGTCCGGATCAATGTCGCCGCTGTAATAAATGTCCGCACCACTTTTCAACAGTAATGGGATCAGCTGCTGTGCCGCCGCGCGCGGTTGTCCGGAGGTACAAAGCAACGTATACCGTTCTTTTTTCTCCCGTGTATCTTCCTTCCAGTCTTCTTTCAGATGCGGCTCATTTCCGCCCGCTTTTTGATAAGAGCTTCGCTTCAGATGATCCACCAGATAACTAAATACCATCTCATTTTCAACGATATACACGTGTGCTCCAAATGCTTTGGCCCCGGTTACTCCACACAGATTTTCCATCGTGATCACACATGGCTGCCGCATCTGACAGAACGCATCGTATGCCGGATGAATCTCTGTTCCCCGATACAGCCGCATTCCATACGCATGCACCATGGAAGACACATTGTCCGGCAGAATTCCGATACGCTGCATCAGTTCGCGCCATGCATAAGAAGTTTCCGGCATATCCGTATTTTTCAGCCAACATGCTGCCTGTGTCAACAATATTCCTGCTGTTGTTCCCCGGTCAAAATAATGTGGATTTCCTGAGATATCTGCTGCAAATACTGCCAACGGAATCTCAGAAACAGAATTCGCCCGCTGCCTTCCTGCTTCCATCAAATCAAGTGCCGCTGCTATATGGCTTACCAGAATCTCCGTCTGCTGCGGATCTTTTCGATATTCACGGTTCAGAATAAAGTAGCCATATTTCTTTTGATTCAGCATCTCCGAAAACCACTTCGCTGCTGCTGATTCTTTATTTACTTTTCCGAATATATTTTTTTGTATGTTATTCCAGAACCCGTCTTTTGCTGTTGCTTCTGCTTTTTGCTGCTCCGTCCTTGAACAGAGCGTTTTTCCGAAATACTGCTCCAGCAATTCTTTCAGGTCCACCGGCGCAAACCGTGTTTTCTGCAATCCCTGTTCAAATTCCAAAACAGTAAAGCGAATTTCTTCTTCATAAAATACTCTTCCGACCATTCCGCCGATTGCACGCCGCTCCTCTTCTGTGGCATCACGCAGTGTAATCCTGCCCGCCGCCCGTCCGTAAGAACGCCATTTTTTCCAGAGTTCTTCAAAGCATCTTCGATATACAATCTGGCTCTTGAAATACTCCGCACATTCTTTGTTACTGTTCATCAAGAATCCTTTCCCGCCCGTTCCAGGTATAACGAATCACAGAAACCGCTTTTGAATTCTGCGGACGCAAAAGCTCTGCGATCCGAAGCCCCTTCACAGTTTCAAAACAGCCCCACAATGCCTGAGAATTCATGATGTAATCGAAATCAAGCTTTTCCACCAGCTCAAACATACTGCTGATGTTTTTGTCATCGACACCGGCAAATGCCTCATCGAGTGCCACGATCCTCGGGTGATCCTTCCGCTCGGCTTTTTTGTACTGTGCATTCACAGCTGCAAAAAGTGGAACATACATCGCCATTGCTTTTTCTCCTCCGCTGAATCGATTGAAGGCAGCATTGGTCAGCAGCTTCTTCTGCTCCTCTCCCCGCTGAAAATACATATGGAATTCAAACCATTTCCGATAATCAAGTGCATCTCTGACGAGATCCATATAGTTAATCATACCATTTTCTTCTTCCACCCTCATCTTTTCCATACGAATTCTGCTGCGGAAATGCGCCGCAACCTTTTCAATATCCTCGATTGAAAGAAGTGACCGGTCCCGAAGAAGGATCTGCTCCAGCTCAGCAATATCAAGTTCGCTGTCATTCTCAGCCTTGCGCGGCTTCCAGTCCAAGGAAAAGCCCAGTCCCATTGAAGTGTCCATTTCCTTCATCAGCTGCGACATATCTGCCACCCATTTTCGGCTCTCCGCAATCCGATCCGTCAGCTGCTGACTGATTGTCTGAGAAAGGATATCTTCAAACAATTCCCGGTCTTTTTGCTGGATCAACAGCTCAGTTTCATCAATCGCTGCTTTTAGAAGCCTGTAAAACTCCTCCAGGTATACCTTTTTCCCATTCCAGACTGACACGATTCTTACACGGCTGCGCAGTGTACTGCCATCCACGCCTTCGTCCGCCCGTTCCTGTGCAAAGCAGTTTTCCACAGAGGTTCCATAACTGACCAGGCTTCCGTTATATTTCTGATAGACCTGAAGCAGGGCGTTCAGCAGTTCACCCGGCTCTCTGTTTTTATCACTGTCACGCAGACAACCCACTGCCGTTTTGGCACATTCCGGAAGTGTCCTGCTCTCACAGTCAAATACCAGCTTTAAAGCAAGCTCCTCCTCAAAATATGTTCTTCGTTTTGTCTCTGCTTCAATTTTCTGCTGCAATTCTGCTTTTTTCTCCGGTTCTTCCAGTTCCATACGCTGCAAACGTTCCCGCAAAACAGCCAGTTCTTCACGCAGTGAGAACATATCTTCATTAATTTGTCTCAGTTCTTCCCGCAGTTCTTTTAAACGGTTTGCTTTTTCCGCAATATCCGGACGGCTTAAATACTCTTCATACTGCTGAATCTGGATTTCAAATTCCTTTACCCTGATACTGTATCCCCGTTTTTCAACAAAAGCATCATCCAACTGCTGCTCGTCCCGTTCAATCACATCTCTTTTCAGGACAGCATTGCTTTTCTTAGCTGCAATTTGCAGAAGATTCTGGCGGATTTCCTGCCAGATGCGCCTGTATTCCTCTGCCGCTTCCAGTACTTCACTATACGCTTCCTCTGTTCTTCCATACGGAAATGGTTTGCATTTCTGCAGCATATTCTGATACTTCTGATTTTTCTGCTCCTGTATCCTCTGTTCCTGCTCTTCCCTTTTTCTGCACTCCTCCAAGGCAACTGAAACAGTAATCATACACTGCTTCTCCAGCGCAAGTGCTGCATTGATTTCAGTAAAGGCCGGCATTTTCCGATATTCATCCTGAAGTACTTCCAAGGCACTGCCGATTTTTTTCAGTTCCTCCTCTGTTTGCAATGCAGCCTCTTCCAGTTCGCGAATGGTATTCTCCAGCTCTTTGATCCGTTGTTCTCTCCGACGCTTTCTTGCCAGCGTCCCGACAAATTCTGCTTCGCCTTCTTTATCTGCACGTCCAACCAGTATTCCATGCCGGAACCAGCCATCTTCTCCAAGGTAAATGCCCTGACCGCATTCCGCTTCATAAAGATTTGACAAAACCCATTGTACCGTTTCTTTCAGCGTCGGTTCCAGAGACTCATTGACCTGCAGATCCTGAAACGAAGAACTGCCCTTTTGCCATGCATACAGAACTGTATCCAGAAACTCCGGACAGGATTTACGGATTGTTGCAAAATCTGCTGCAGAAACAACCAGGGCATCCAGTATTCCGGCCTTTTGCAGCTGCTCTTCCAACCTTGCACAGGCCTCCGGAGCCAGATTTTCTGAAAATTCCACCGTCTTGTAAAATGGAATCGCTATAATTCCCAGTTCCTGCAGTGCACGCCTTGTGCGCTCCGTACCTGAATCACGCTTTGGCTCAAGCTCCGGCTGATTCTGGATACAAAGCAGCTCTTCTTTTATCTCTTCGAGCTTCTTTTTCTGTAGCTTCCACTCCTGCTCGCTTTGTGTCTTTTTCTCCAGCAAAGCGCCTCTTTGTATCTCATAATCGCTGTAAAGCAGCTCCTGAATGCCTCCTGCATCTTCTACGGACTGATATTCCTGTATCAACTGCTGCGCCTGCTGCAGTACTTCCCGACTCGGATGCCATTGCACTGCATTCTTTTCTGTCTCAAAAAGAGCAACAATCCAGCGATCAATGCTTTTCCCTACCTCTTCCTGTGCGCTTTGCAAGCACTGCTCCTGCTCTGCACACTCTTTTTTCTGTCTTTCCAGCCAGTCTGCAATCTCATCATACTGACGTTCCATTGCTTCGTACTGTGCAATCGCTCTCCGGCACTCTTCAAGCAGCCGCTTCAAAGCATCAAGCTCTTTTCCAATCTCATCACGTGCAGAACCAGATTCTGGCTCTGTAAGCACAAGTACCCTTTCATGCTGCTCCCATTGCAAAATTTCCTGCTGCTCTTCCAGTTCTTCCTTCTGATTTCTCAGTGCCTGTGTCTTTTCCTCCAGCTGTTCTTCCAGCTCTTTCAGGCAACGCTCCTCCTCCCAGATCCGCTCCTTTTGTTCCTGGATTTTTTCTTCCCAGCGTTTTTCCTTTTCTGCCGCTTCCTCTCTTTGTGTTTTTGCCTGATCCAGCTTGCGATCCATTTCTTCCAGATCCAGATCCAAAAGTCCGTTTCGCTCTGCTTCTGCCAGTTTTTTCTGTTCCTCGAGCGTTTCCAGCCTTTCATTGCCTTCCTTGTAAAGCTTTTTTGTACCTGCTATTTCCTGCTCCTGCTTTTCAAGCTTTTGCTGCAACACCGAGACTTCCTGTTTCTTTTCCATATAGGACTGTGCTTTTTTTGCAAGCATATATTGATTATACCGCGTATACTCGTTTCGGATAATTTTCACATCGTCAAATGCACGATTCAACATTTCCAGACTGTCCTGAATTTCATCCATTTTTTCCATGGCATCTACCATAGCCCGCAGATCTTCATCCGTCAGAGTCTGCAAGGAATCATTCAAGACCTCGTATACCTTCGTCGGTTTGAATTCCTTAGACAGCTTCGGTGCCCGCACCTTTACCAGCAATTTAATGAACTGTTCATACTGCTCCGCCTTTCGAAAGCCGAAAACATTTTGATTTACCAGCTTTTTATATTCACTCTGACTGTCTGTAAAAATATTTTCTTCCCCAAGCACCGCTTTCAATTCGCGTTTGTCAAGCGGAATCCGACTGGTACCGATCTCCTTGTACAGCTTCAGACTATGTCCGATTCTTTTTCCGTCCAATAAAAGAAAGCCCCAGAAATCCATTGGTTTCCCGCGCTTTGCCCTCTGTCCGATTCCAATCGTCCGATATTCCTCAGACTCTTCCCTTTTAAATTCAAGATACAGATATCCTGTCGCCTCGTCTTTTCCCTCTTCTCCAAGAAAATAGTATTCCATTCTTCGATCACTTGAACCAAACGGATCGAGACGGCTCGGTGTTCTATCGCCATCCAGTACAAATGGAATAAAGCTTTGCGTCGTAATCGATTTTCCAGAACCATTCTGGCCACGCAAAAGAAGCTTTCCATCTTCAAATTCAAAATCCTCTTCATCATACAGCCAGAAATTTACAAAACCAATCCGGTTCATCTTCCAGCGGTTGTTCATTTTCACTTTCCTCCAGTTTTCTCAAGAATATGCCAATTCATTTTTCATGAACACACATAACCCTTACTCATTTTGCCGAAAATCCTCCGGATAATTTCCCGCTGTTCTTCCAACTGCCGGAAACAGAAGCACCTGATTTTCCACCAGCTTAAGCATCATCCAGTTTTTCATATACTCTGTAACGGTCTGCAGCAGCTTTTCTTTCTCCATTTCACGAAATTCCTTACTCCATCCGTTTTTCCACTTTGTCCTGCAGGAAAACAAAAAATCAGCAAACTCTTTCTGCGTCAGAGAAATGCATTCATTTTCCCTCTTTTGCATTTTTCCCTCCTCGGCAGCTTCCCGTATCATTTTACACAACAGAAGCACCAGCTCCGGAAGCATCGCATCTCTTGGATGAACTGCCCCGTAACAATCATCCGCATCCAGTGTCAGACATGCCATATTCTTATAAATATCCAGATTTCCTCCTATATTTTCCCCCAGATATTTCGAAATCCACTGCCTCTGATTTTTCAGATAATAGCCATCTGCATCTTCATTACCATCCCAGTACATCACCGGGCAGACGGCCAGCTGTCTGTAGACACGATGGATGCGCGCCGCTCCTTTATTTTCTTCTACCTCATCGAAATCCGCGGTTTCAAAATCTCTCCACGACTCATATCCGGAAATATCCGCAGAAAAACTGCTTGCAAAGTATTTGGAAAATCCAGTATTTTCGTACAGGACCTCCTGTCCGGCCTCTGAACCGAAGGCTTCACTCTGACCCTCATAGACCCGCAGCATCTGCAGCCTTTCCATATACTGCAAAACCCGTACCAGTGATTTTCGCTGTGTAAAAGAAGTCCAGTCAACTGCCATATACGGATGCAGACGCGTCTCTACATAATGAATCAGCTCCGACAGCAAAAACTGCTGCTGCTCTTCCATATCCTCCAGATACATCAGCACCACGCACAAAATACAATAATCCCGAATATCTGTAAACTCCTCAATCCCCATAAACGGTTCTGCATGCGCCGGCCTCTTTTCCAGCTTCAGCAGTTTTTCCGTATGAATCAGTTTCCATCCAAGCTGTTCTCTGACAAAACGCTGAAAAAGCGGAATATCCCTTTTCACCTTATAATAGGACTCTTTATCTGTATCTCTGCAGATCCAGAATTTTTCAAATAATGTTCTGACCTCGTTCATGTTTCCTTAAACTCCAATACGTATGACGGCATAACAAGAGCACCGTCTTCACATTTTAATACGCTGTTTCCCCTTTTACGGATCAAACGATATTCCTGTCCATACTCTGTCCTTCCAAGCCTTTGCGAGCTCATATTCGCCTGCGCGATCCATTGCAGAAAGACTGTCCTCGTTTCTGCCGATACCGTCTCTTCAATCTCAGAAAATACAATTTTGTTTTCTTTGATATAGTGCAGTACAATTTCCCGCTGCCTTTTCGCCTGCCTCAAATATGCCTCGCGCTGCATCATTTTCTCCAGTGTTTTATCTGCAAATCCCTGTTTTTCCTTCTTTTCCCGATAATTTCTTGTATGCGGCTTCAGCAAATAAGAAGCTGGTTCTTCTTCGTACACACTGCTGTTGATGGAATCTTCCTCGCGTGGCACAATTGTTTTAAAATGTTGTATCTTCTGTACTCCAAATACATGTGCAGATACTCTTCTGGCTTCGTCAAGGTCTTCACATTTCAAAAAAAGCTCCAGAAATTTCTTATAATCATCCTTTCGACTGATTCCCATATTTTGAATCTGCACAATCAACGCTGCATTTTGGATCAGACTGCGAATCACATCATTCGTAATCTTCAGCACCTTTTTGCATTCGCATTCTCGTTTTTCCGAATCAAGAAACCAGTTTTTCAAAGATTCCCATTTTCCGTTTACATTTTCACGAATCGTTGATTCTGCGTTTCCGTGAATTTCCAGAAGTGCATGTGGAATATCCAATTCACTTTGCACTACCTTTTCCAGAATCGTCCGTTCCATAAGTGAAAGATTTTTTTGCAATATCTGTTCTATTCGTCTGGAATGACGCTGCAGCTCCAGCACAAACTCTTCTAAATAGGAAATAAATTTTTCTTTATGCAGTACAAACTCTACTGATTTCATCAGCTGCTCCGATTTTCCGGAATAAAAATCACGCAGATAATCCTGATAATTCTGATTCAGTCTTTTAAAGTCCTCCTGCAAAAGATTCCACCATTCATTTACCTCTTTTAATGAAGCATGTTCCATTTCAGGTGTTTCTTCAAGACTCTTTGCAAGACGGACAAAAAAATTAGTAGAAAGATTACCGGATTCTAAAAAAATGTTCTCCAGACGAACTGTCAGACGTTCAATTTCCACCGCATACTCTGACATCGAATACTGATACTGTTTGTTTTTATAATCTGCAATCGTATAAACCCGCCCCGGATCCTGAATCGGAATCAGATTTTTCCATTTGATCAGCGCATCCAAGTCCGCAAGCAGCTGCTCCATTGTATAATCCGCAAACTGCTCGTCTTTTTTTAACAGTTCCAGCACATCCTCTTTGTACATCTGAAAATTCATTTTCTCATATTCCCGGTAAAAATAACGCATGATTTTCCGGTAAACCGGAGCATTGGGCACGGAAAGATAAGAAGTCTCATTGATTGGTTCTAAATAGTGCATATCGCCCTTTCTTGCTTATTCGCTTTCACAGAATAAGCCTGATGCTGATTTGTCCCTCATTACTATAGATAACCTTTTCCATTGCACGAAGTACACGTTCTCCTTCCGGTACCACCGCAGCCATGACATGTCTTATATCCACTGCCTGACCAGTAGTATAAACCGCTTCCACCACAGGTCATACACGTTTTATACCCTTTTCCTCCACAGGCACTGCAGGTTTCTCTTCCTCCGCCGCCACCGCCTGTAGTGATTTTCTTCCAGTGCGCATAAAAGGTAATATTCTTCGTTACCTTATAAGATGCTGTTATTTTTGTACCGCCGCTCTTTTTTGTGTACCAGCCAAGAAAGGTATACTTACTTCTTGAAGCAGAAGGAAGCGAGCCGATTTTGCTGCCATACGTAACTGTTTTCGATGCAACAGATGGTTTCCCACCGTTCCCTGCAAATTTCACTGTGTATTTCGGCATTTTCCAATGCGCATATAACGTTGTATTTCCAGCAACACGATATTTTGTCGCTGAAGTATACTTTGTGCCTCCGGTTCTGGATGTATACCATCCCAAAAAACTTCCTTTCATCCGTTTTGGCACCGGCAGCGTACCACAGGCATTTCCATACGTCACCGTCTTCTTCGTGGTGGAGACACTTCCCCCATTTGCCTGAAATGAAATCGTGTATCTATTGGCTTTCCAATGTGCATAAATGGTCTGTCCGTTTTTAAATGCATATACAGAAGGATTTATTTTCACCCCGCCCGTTTTTGCAGTATACCAGCCAAGAAAGGTATAACCGGATCTTGTTGCCCGCGGAAGCTTTGTGCCGCCTTTTGAAACTACATATAAGCTGGAAACAGGGCATTTTCCACCGTTTGCATTTAATCGGATTCTGGCACTGCTTTTATATTTGACGCTCAGATTACGAACCTTATGGTTTTCATATCCCCAATAACCGGTCGTAGCAGTAATTCCGATATAAGAGAGTTTAGGAAGCTCTGTTTTGGCCGACAAGATCAGAGAACCATCCTGATATACTTTTATATTTTGGCTGCCACACTCAATCCGTACACGATGCCAGAGGGAATCCGCAATTTCCGGAACAGAACCATTAACCGTTACATGCTGTGTCTTTCCCCCATAATTTGAAACAATACCAATGTGTCTTGGATTGTTTCGATCCAGACCAATGGTACAGATAGTACCTGGCGTAAATTCTATTCCACAAAATTGTGTGCCATCATTATAATAATCATTATAGCCATAATAACCGTACTTATCGATTTCAATCGGACTGCTTGCAAATTCTACCATAAATCCGTTACGAGCTTCATTTGCAACATCGCCGACATAATAATCAAAGGAAATTACTCCTCCTGACCGAATGTCAACCGGAACATTTTTACGTATACCACCATATGAACGAGTTCCATACCGTGTCAGCGAATATTCCTGCCCGGATTCCGCCGCATCTCCCAGCACAGCCCAGTCTTCCGCACTGACACACATCCGGCATGTCATCCAGAAAAAGAGAAACATACCCAAAAGTGAAAGCAAATATACTCTGCATTTTCTGGAATCTGAAGTAAAAATATTCATATTTCCCCCTCCTTTGATATAAATGGGCATATCGTGAAGCGCATGCTTGCTTCACGATATGCAAATAGTGGACAGGATTGTGGACATGCAACGCACAAAACAATCTGTAAGTATCACATAATTTCATTATACAGAATCTATCCTTGCGATTCAACTAATTTTCATATATTCAGTTACCTTTTATATCGAATTCCAATTTTGCATAACAGGAATATACAACAGCCAAATCCTGTGCTGCCTTATTATTAAATTCCATCTCTCAACATATAGCAAAATCATAGAATAGTGTATTCTGGTGAACCGAATTGGATGCAATATTTTATAATTTTGCTATAGCTTCCATGCAACAGAAAAACCCGTAGAACCGAAGTTCTACGGGTATCTTACGCTTGGACACACGGTATCTTACGATACCAAATTTATATTATTATCTGTAGTCAGTGATTACTCGAT
>CAKRPI010000062.1 GCA_934376945.1 uncultured Lachnospiraceae bacterium
GGTTATATCGAAGACAGAGATCTCAATGCTGCACTTAATTTGAGAGATGCTACGACTTACGAAGTTGCATAAATAAATGCAAACGTGGGTGTGTACCGAAGGCTATTTCGGGAATTTACGACTATGGAGTGTACAAGAACTTGTGAGTAGATGTGATTTCGGTCAATCCAAAGCATACACGATGAAATAGTAAGTAATGTTCGTAAGAACTTACATTATCTCGATGTGAGTATATTTAATCACATTTTGAGTGGCAGCGTATTTAATGTTATGAAAAAGAGTTTAAACTACCGGAATCTTATAAAAGAAACGATAATTCTGACTGTGGCTGTGGCGATTATCGCAGCGGCTGTATATTTCTTTCTGGTACCAAGCCATACTTCAGTCAGTAGTATTTCCGGTCTTGGAATCGTACTTTCCAATTTTGTACCGCTTCCGCTGTCTGCGATCACGATGCTTCTGAATGTGGTGCTGCTGATTATCGGATTTTTCACATGCGGACGGGAATTTGGTGTCAAAACGGTATATACCAGTGTGATGCTTCCGTTGTTTCTGGGACTTTTTGAAATCCTGTTTCCGAATTTTGGTTCTATGACAGGCAGTCAGGAGTTGGATGTGCTGTGTTATATCCTGGTGGTCAGCGTAGGGCTGAGTATCCTTTTTAACCGGAACGCTTCCTCAGGAGGACTGGATATTGTGGCAAAGATTCTGAATAAATATCTGAATATGGAACTTGGAAAAGCAATGTCATTTTCCGGCATGTGTGTGGCACTTTCTGCGGCACTCGTCTATGATAAAAAAACTGTGGTTCTGAGTATTCTGGGAACATATTTTAATGGAATGATTCTGGATCATTTCATTTTTGATCATAATATCAAACGGCGCGTCTGTATTATTACAAAAAAGGAAGAGGAACTGCGAAAGTTTATCATCCATGAGCTTCACAGCGGTGCAACACTTTACGAGGCGATTGGTGCTTATAATATGGAAAAGCGATATGAGATTATTACCATTGTGGATAAAGGGGAATATCAGAAGCTGATGCAGTTTATAAACCGTGAAGATCCGAAGGCGTTTATCACGGTTTATAATGTTTCGAATATGAAGTATGAGCCGAAAAAATAAAGGATGATTCAACGGATCAGGCAGAGTGACAGGTCGCAAAGCGACTGCGTTCATGAAATATCATAAGGGGAACCCGCTTGCGGAATCTCGTAAGAGGGATCCGTTTAAGGGAGGATTCCTTATGATCCTACAAGTAGCGAAGCGGATTGCAAATATCCGCTTTACTTCCCAAAATACGCTGACTGACATTCGAATATGCGAAACAGATGCTTGCAGAAACTGTGATTGTGAAGTAAAATATAACCATATAAAGACAGAGAATAATTCATAAGTCAGGTCATCATTCATAAGACAAAGAATAATTCATAAGACAGAGAATCGTTCATAAAATTAAGTGTAAAAGGTTCAGTATTTTAGAACTGGATCTGACGGGCTACAGTGAAAAAGTTACAGGAGGCAGAAATGGGAAAGACGATCGGACTGGCAGAACTGACCAGTATTACATATGGCATAGCGGCATCGGATGCGATGCTGAAGGCAGGGCAGGTAAAACTTCTTCGCAGCGCACCTGCGTGTCCGGGAAAGTATTTGATTTTGATTGCAGGTGATACCGGAGAAGTAAAGGCGGCAATGGAAGCGGGAACGGCAGTTGCTGGTAAACATTTGAAGAGTTTTTATATAATACCGCACATCCATGAGCAGGTACTGGAAGTTCTTTCCGGAAGAAAAAAGGTGGAAGCGCGTGAAGCGGTTGGAATTCTGGAGTGTTCCATGATGGTATCGGCGCTTTATGCGGCAGATATGGTGGCCAAGGAAGCAGCAGTACGGCTGTGCAGAGTGCGTCTTGGTCAGGGCATCGGAGGAAAAGGAGTTGTGATACTCTCCGGAGATGTCGGTGCTGTAAATGCAGCAGTAAATGCCGTAGTAAAAAGCAGCAGTACACTGGATCTGCATTTGCAGGAGCATTACGTAATTCCGAATCCGGATCCGGATCTCCTGGAATTTTTGTGATGGAATGTGACAGATGAAGCAGCTGCATTCAGGGCAGGAAGAGAAAAGATAGAAGAGAAAAGATAAAATCATACAGGGGGTGTTGGTATTTGGCAAAAAACGTATGATCTGAAAGAATATACAAAAGCAATTATTTTGTTTGTGCTGGCAGTGACGTTTGGACTTGTGATATTTTTTATTTGTGCGCAGCAGTCCATCAGTAAAAATTCACAGAGTACAATTCGAAGAACAGTTACACGTCAGAGTGAACATCTTCGGACGATTCTGCAGCTGCACTATCAGTACCTGCAGCTTCTTGCAGATGAAATTGGTACCTCTGATGATATTTTATCGGAAGAAAATATGGAGCGCATTGCAAACCTTCATGAATACACCGATCTGGAGCTCTCTGCAATCATAGAGCCGGACGGAACGGCGCATTATGACAATGGAGTGAAGAAGAATCTGGCGCATCGCCGTTATTTTCAGGAGGCGATGGAAGGAAAACAGACGCTTAGCGATCCGCTGGAAAGCAGTGTTGATCAGGAAATGAGAGTAGTGCTTGGCGTTCCGATCAAAAGAGGGGAAACAGTGATCGGAGTTCTTGGTGCGTCTTATAATGTAACAGCTTTAAGCCACCTGATGTTTAATGATACATTTAGCGGAATCGGTTATAGTCTGATTGTTACAAGAGACGGTGAAATCATTGCATACGACGGACAGTCGCTGGATTGTGAAATCACTTATAAAGAGAATTTTTTTGAACTGTATAGCGGGAAAAAGACATTGAATGGAACGGAGCTTTCTGATGTCAAGGCTGATTTTGAAGAAGGAGAACCGGGTCTGATACAAGTGTGCAATGAAGGCGAGCGAGGATCAGAACAATACCTGTCTTACGTTCCGCTTGGGATGAATGACTGGATGATCTGTTATGTGCTTCCGGTGTCTGTAGCAAAACAGCCATATCGCTTTTTTACAACGTACGAAATGATTTTTATGGTTGTTTTCGGCGCTTTGGTGTTGCTTCTTTTTGGTTATACGATATGGAAAAATGCACAGAAAAACAGAGAATTGCTCCGCATGTCGCAGACAGATGCACTGACCGGACTTTTTAATAAGAAGACTACCGAGGAACAGATCAATGCGGCGATCGCAGAGAGACCGGAAGCAGCGCATGTGTTTCTGATTTTTGATATTGATCGGTTTAAGAATGTCAACGATAGGTATGGGCATGCAGTCGGAGATGTGATACTGCAGAAATTTGCCTCTCTTTTGCGGACTTATTTCAGAGAAAATGATATTGTCGGCAGAATCGGAGGAGATGAGTTTGTTGTTTTTTTGAAAAATATAGATGCAAGGGATGCAGTATATGGTCGGGTGGACAGTTTGGTAAAGAAAATTGCATCATTGGAATTTTCCGAGATGCCGGAACGGATTACAAGCAGCATCGGCGTTGCTTTTGTACCGGAACATGGAGATTGTTATATGGATCTGTACAAAGCAGCGGACAGTGCACTGTATGAAACGAAGCGGCGGGGAAAGAATGGTTTTACGGTAAGTGGCGAGCTGCAGATGTGTGAGCAGGTGGAAGATAAGGAAGATATGCAGACTGACTGATTCGACTGGAGATAGGAAGATATACAGACAGACTGAGCAGGAGGGAGATCAGGCAGGCATCCGTACAGGCTGATTGAGCCGGAAGAATCAGAGCGGATATCCGTAATGAGCCCTATAGGAAAAAAGAACAATACAAACAGAAAAAAATCAGTTATAATAGCAGTGTTGCAGATAATCGAACCGATAATCGGGCAAAGAAGTAAAAGCAGTATAATAAACCAAAGCAAATAAAAGGAGTAAGGTCATATGATAGTAACAGACAGTATTAAGTATGTGGGTGTTAACGACCATCAGGTCGATCTGTTTGAAGGACAGTATAAAGTTCCGGGTGGCATGTCTTACAATTCTTACGTGATTCTGGATGAGAAGATTGCAGTTATGGATACTGTAGATGCAAATTTTACAGAGGAGTGGCTTGGGAATGTGGCACAGGTGCTGGACGGAAGAAAACCGGATTATCTTGTGGTGCAGCACATGGAACCCGATCACGCTGCCAATATTGCGAATTTTCTGAAGGTTTATCCGGACACAACCGTAGTAGCGAATGCAAAGACCTTCGTTATGATCAAAAACTTTTTTGAGCTTGATTTGGAAGGACAGAAGATTGTGGTAGAAAACGGTGCTTCTTTAAGCCTTGGAAGCCATACACTGACCTTTGTCTTTGCACCGATGGTACACTGGCCGGAGGTTATGGTGACTTATGAGAGCAGCGAGAAGGTGCTTTTTTCTGCAGATGGATTTGGAAAATTCGGTGCGCTTGATGTACAGGAGGACTGGGATGACGAATCCAGAAGATACTTTATCGGAATCGTTGGAAAATACGGTGCACAGGTACAGGCTCTTCTGAAAAAAGCGGCAGCACTCGATATTCAGATCATTTGTCCGTTGCACGGACCGGTGTTGATGGAAAATCTCGGACATTACATCGGACTTTATGATACCTGGTCCTCTTACCGGCCGGAAGAGGAAGGCATCGTGATTGCCTATGCTTCTGTTTATGGACATACAAAAGAGGCAGTGAAGCTGCTTGAAAAAAAATTAAAAGAAAAAGGTGCACAGAAGGTTGTTGTTTACGATCTTGCAAGGGATGATATGTCACAGGCACTTGCCGATGCGTTCCGATACAGCAAACTGGTGCTTGCGGCAGTTACATACAATGCAAGCGTGTATCCATTTATGAATGACTTTATTACACGCCTTGCCGAGCATAATTTCCAGAACCGTACGGTTGGACTGATTGAAAACGGTTCCTGGGCTCCGATGGCGGCCAAAGTGATGAAGCAGATGCTGGAAGGCTGCAAAAATATTCAGTGGCTTGAAAACGGAGTAAAAATCATGTCTGCAGTGAAGCAGGAAAATGTGGAACAGATCGAAGCAATGGCAGAAGAACTACTGTCTTAAACGCATTATTTGCGAGGCTTGCTCATACTAGTATGAGCCACCTCAATTAACAGTCTGCTTCATTTGTCTAAATTTCTATCTGCTACGTTGTTGTCAATCGCCGTAGCCACCGCTACGGCTCATTCCTTCGCCTTGCAGATAAAAATTTATCCTGCATGAATCAGTCAGCCAATTGGGGTGGTTCATACTAGTCCCGGCGCCTGAGCACGGCAAATGCAATCACGCAGATGATGACAGAGAGCAGGGATCCGACTACGGTGGCAAGTCCCATTGGAAAGAGTGTTGTCGGAAAGAGCACAGAGGTCAGGTAAACACCGGGAATACGCACAAGCAGGATTGCAATGATGTTGTGTAAAAAAGAGAACTCCGAACGGCCGCAGGCACAGAAATATCCACTGAAACAGAAATGAATTCCTGCGAAGATACAGTCCAGAACGTATCCACGGAAATACCAGGCGCCGGCCATGATGGTAGCTGAATCCGACGTAAAGAGTCCGACAATGGCCGGTGCAGTAAACTGAACTGCGATTGAGATGAAAATTCCAAACCCGATGGAGATCAGTATGGCATAGCGAAGCGTCTGTATGGCACGTTCCTTTTTTCCGGCCCCGATGTTCTGGGCGCCAAGTGCAGATACACAGGCAAGCATGGAAGACGGAACAAGGAACAGAAAGCTGATGATCTTTTCAACGATTCCGACAGCTGCCGCGTCTGTCAGTCCGCGCCGGTTTGCAATGACGGTGATCAAAAGGAATGCAATCTGAATAAAACCATCCTGCAGTGCAACCGGAATACCGATGCGAAGCAGCTTTTTAAGAACGGTTTTTTGAGGGCAAAAATCCTCTTTGCAGACAGAGATGCCGTTGCTGTGGCGGATGATGACGGAAAATGCGATCAAAACGCTGACGGCCTGGGCAAGAGTCGTGCCGAGTGCAGCGCCAGTCGGACCAAGATGAAGGAGTCCGATAAAGAGAATATCAAGTACAATATTCACTGCACAGGCAATGGCGATAAAGTACATCGGGCTTTTGGAATCTCCCATGCCGCGAAAGATGGAGCTGATGATGTTGTAAGCTGTGATACAGGGGATGCCAAGAAAGCATACTGTAAGATAGGAGATGGTTCCTGACACAGCCTCCGGTGGCGTTGCGATCACAGAGACAATTGGTTTTACCAGAAGAAGCAGTACAGCAGTCATTACGATAGAGAGTGACAGAAATAAGATAACGGTGTTGCCGATGGCGGCACCGGTCTTTTTTTTATTTCTGGCTCCGATATATTGACCAATAGTGACGGTGGAGCCCATCGCAAGACCGACGATCATGACGGTAAGCATATGCATGACCTGGCTTCCGATGGAGACAGCAGTCGTTGCAGCCACACTGTCAAACTGTCCGATGATAAAGAGATCGGCCATGCCATAGAGCGTTTGAAGAAAGTATGAGAGAAGATAGGGAAGGGAGAAAAAGACGATATTTTTCAGGACACTTCCGTTGGTAAGATTTTTTTCCATAAAATAGGCTCCTTTTAAGAGATATAATTGCATCTCTCTAAGAATAAACGCTACAGCGTGATAGAGTCAAGCGTTTTGTAGCAGATGTACCGCTATTTCGGAGAATGAAAGAAATACTTTTATAGCAGAAGAAACGCAGAACAAATGCAGAACAAATGCAGAACAAGCGCAGAACAACAGGGAGTATCTGTTTTCTCGAAGCAGAACGATGTGGGGAGCAGAAACAGAACGATACGGCGAGTAGAAGGACTTGACAGTGACGGAAAAATAGGTGAGAATGAGGTGCGCTGTTTGCGTATGAAAATGCGGCATGTGCTGCAGAATAAAATGGGGGACTTATGAAAAAAAAGGTGAAAAGTGAATTTTACGAGAAACTGATGAAGCTGATGATTCCAATCGTGCTTCAGAATCTGCTGCTTGCTTCTGTTGCAGTGGCAGATGCGATTATGCTTGGAAGTGTTGAGCAAAATTCCATGTCGGCCGTTTCTCTTGCAACGCAGATTCAGTTTATTCAGAACATGTTTCTGGCGGCGATTGTTTCTGGAGTATCGATTCTCGGAGCGCAGTATTGGGGAAAGGGAGATAAAGAGACGCTGAATGATATTTTTTGTCTGGCACTCCGCCTTGCAGGAACCGTTTCTATACTGACTTTCATTAGCTGCTGCTGTTTTCCGGAGGTATTGATGCGCATTTTTACGAATGAGGACGTATTGATTTCGGCAGGAGCTTCTTATCTTCGTATTGCAGGCTGGTCATATCTTTTAACGGGATTGACGCAGTGTTATCTGACCATCATGAAGGTCAGTGAGCATGCTGCTGCGACTGCACGGATCAGCGGTACGGCAGTAGTGCTCAACATTATTTTAAATGCCGTTTTTATTTACGGCTGGTTCAATCTTCCGGCGCTTGGCGTACAGGGAGCAGCCATCGCGACGCTGATTGCAAGAATTGTAGAGTTTGGATGTGCAGTAATGGTATCATGCCGCAAAGGCTTTGTACGGCCGGAGATGAGACATCTGTTCCGGCGCAATAAACTGTTGGATGCGGACTTCGCGAAATGTGCGATGCCATTGCTTGGTGCCTGTCTGTTCTGGGGGATTGGCTTTACATCTTATTCGGCGTTTATGGGACATCTTGGAACAGATGCAGCGGCGGCCAATTCGGTTGCGGCGGTTGTACGGGATCTGATCTGCTGCTTTAGCGGAGGTATTGCGAGCGCCGGCGGTATTATGGTTGGCAACGAGCTTGGGGCTGGAAATCTGGAATGCGGAAAAAATTATGGAGACCGTCTTGTCAGAATTGCATTTGCCTGCGGGGCAGCGGCTTCTCTGCTGATGCTGGCAGCTACACCGTTTCTGCTTCATTTTGTAAATCTGACGGATGGGGCAAAGCAGGATTTGAAAGGTCTGTTGCTTGTGATAGCTGTTTATCTGATCGGGCGCTCGGTGAATGATGTAACGATCAACGGTATTTTTGCAGCAGGCGGCGATACGATGTTTGATCTGTACAGCCTGGCTGTTTGTATGTGGTGTCTTGCGATTCCGCTTGCTGCTGCCGGTACATTTTTCTTTCACTGGCCGGTTGTTGTGGTTTATGCAAGCACCTGTCTGGATGAAGTAGGCAAGATCCCATGGGTAATGTATCATTATAAAAAGTATCGCTGGGTAAAGGATCTGACAAGAGAAGCGCAGGAAATAAGGTAAACGGGACAAAAAGACGGAAGCGGCCTGAGAGATCAGGTCGTTTCTTTTTCAGCAGATTCCTTGCTTTTCGTATATATTCAGGGTATACTGATAAAAGTGAAAAATAAAATTGGAGGATTTTAATATGAGAATTGCAGTAACATACGATAATGGGGAAATTTTTCAGCATTTTGGGAAAACAGAATTTTTTAAAGTGTATGAAGTAGAAGATAATAAGGTTGTTTCCAGCGAAGTGATCGGATCGAATGGTGCCGGACACGGTGCGCTTGCAGGACTTCTTGCTGAGCAGGGAATCGATGTACTGATTTGCGGAGGAATCGGCGGCGGAGCACAGACGGCACTTGCAGAGGCCGGAGTAGAGCTTTGCGCCGGCGCACAGGGAAATGTCGATGAGGCAGTTGAAGCTTATCTGAAAGGAGAGTTGATCTCCACCGGTGCAAATTGTGATCATCATCATCACGAAGAGGGACATTCCTGTGGAGGTCATGGAGAAGAGCACTCCTGTGGTTCACATGAAGAAGGACATTCCTGCGGAAGCTGTGGTGGAGGCTGCGGTGCGCACAGTACACTGACCGGAAAAAATGTAGGAAAAACCTGCAGGACTCATTACAAGGGTACTTTTAATGACGGAACACAGTTCGATTCTTCCTATGACCGTGGCGAACCGCTGGAATTTATCTGCGGAGCAGGTCAGATGATCCAGGGCTTTGACGCAGCTGTAGCAGATATGGAAGTAGGGGAGACCAAAGAAATCCACCTGATGCCGGAAGAGGCATACGGTATGCCGGATCCGAACGCAGTTTTTACACTTGAAATTGCACAGCTTCCGGGTTCTGAAGGGCTTGAGGCTGGACAGCAGGTTTACCTGACGAATCAGTACGGACAGCCATTTCCGGTTAAAGTGGTGGCAAAAGATGAGACAACAATCACATTTGATGCGAACCATGAAATGGCAGGAAAAGAACTGAACTTCCTTATTGAGCTGGTAGAAGTAAAATAAACGTAACTGTTCAGAGCTAACCGCCAAGATGCTGCACATTTCGCCTGTGTGGCGTATCCGCCAAATAAAATTTCAAAAGCAGACTTAAAAATCGAGCATTTTACGCCTGTTTTATAAAATTTTGCTTGGCTCTGAACAGTTACAAATAAACATAGCAGAAGGCATCTGTCAGAAATGACAGATGTTTTTCCTTGTTTCTCATGGGTTTTCAGCAGCAAAAAATAGTGATATGATAAAGAGGATATTCGGAGAGAGGAGAGCACAAAGGGTGGCCATTAGAGTATATATTCTGAAAAAGTCAATAATGAAATCATCCGTTGATGAATATCTTGAGTTAAAAGCAGAGATAAAAGAGAAAAAGAGACTGGAAAAGCAGATGAATCCGGAGAAAACGCTGGAAGAAAAGCAGAAAAAGGACCTTCGGGCTGTGTTTATCTCAACATCGGATACTGCGCTTCAGGCGTTGGAAATTGCCGGTATTTCTTATGAGGGAGAAATTGATTTAGAGGACATTGAGTTTTGCAAAGTGGAGGCACAGCAAAAATGTATCTGCGGAAATCTTCATATTCCGAAATTAAATGATGTGCTCGGCGAGAAAATGCGAATGTATTTTTTTGCAAATCGCAAGAACATTGTAATTATTGATGATGAAAAATTTGCAGAAAAGCTGATCAAACGAATTATCGCCAATAGAACAAAACCCGGTCAGAGTCGTGAGCGTTTTCTGTATAGCTTCTGCATTAAATTTATGGACATGGATCTGGATAATCTGGGAAGATATGAGAAAAAGATCATGAAGATAGAGGAACAGATTACAGAAGATGATCTTGATGAAGTGACAACGGAGATTGCGCTGCTGCGAAAAGAGCTTTTGATTTTAAGGGAATACTATGATGAACTGCATGACTTTGGAAAGCAGCTCGAAGAGAATGAAAATAATTTCTTTTCAGGTAAAAATCTTTCGTATTTTGGTATCATTTCTGACCGTGCAGACAGGCTTCTGGGCCGTACCATGTATCTGCTGGATTATATCGGACAGGTCCGGGATACTTATCAGGGAAAAGTGGCAGAGCATCAGAACGAAAATATGAAATTTCTGACTATTATTTCTACTATTTTCTTCCCACTGACCTTGATCACAGGGTGGTATGGCATGAATTTTGAAAATATGCCGGAACTGACACACGGATATCCGTTTGTTATTGGCCTGAGTCTCGTGGTAATTGCTGTGATTATTTTTATTTTTAAGAAAAGAAAGATTTTATAAGAACCGGTGAAATATGAAAAGCAGAAAGAACTTACAGAAAGGAGAATCTGCACAAAAGAGAATTTTTGTGCGGAAGCTGGTAAAAAATGAAAAATCAGAAGAAATTAAGAATCTTATTTATTGGCAACAGCCATACATATTTTAACGACATGCCGGAGATAGTAGCAGAACAATTCCGGAAAGAACAGTATGATTGTGAAGTAACCATGATCGCGCATGGCGGATGGTTCCTGGAGCAGCACGTAAACGAACCGGATGTCCGTTTCAACATTCTCTACGGACATTACGATTATGTGGTGCTGCAGGAACATGCGCATCCATTTGGCCCGGAAGAAAAATTTTTCAGAGCAGTTCGCCAGCTGAACGAGTGGATTTTGGAAGCCGGCAGCAAGGCCGTAATCTATATGACCTGGGCAAAAAAGGATGAAGAGTTTAATCAGGAAAGAATGACGCTGGCTCATGAGCAGATCGCAGACGAACTTGGAATGCTGCTTGCGCCGGTTGGAAAATACTGGTGGGAATATATGCGCAGTTATCCTGATATTGAAATGTATTACAAGGATGGACAGCATGCATCACCGGATGGCTCTCGCTTTGCAGCAAAATATATATGGAATGCAATTGAAACAGATCTTTGCAGAACAGGCAGTACTGCCGGTGCAGAATCAGATACTGTAAAAAAATCATAATAGATAATAAATATCTTGCCGGACTTCATTTTCGATGGAGTTCGGCTTTCTATATGCAGAAATAAAATTCTTTGTGACGGCAAAAACACAATAATCAAATGTGATGACAGGGAAAGCGGAAAAGGGTATAATGGTTTCATCAAAACGGAATTTATGGTGGAGAAAACTTTATGAAATATTTATATCTGCATGGATTAGGACAAAAACCAGACAGTTGGAATAAAGTAATAAAAGAAACGAAAGTATCGGAAAGTAGTATCAGTTTGAGTCTGGCAGGGATGTTGGAAGGAAAAGATGTTACATATAGTGAGTTGTATTCTGCATTCTCAGAGGAGTGTGACAAAGAGAATGAAGCAATTGTCTTATGCGGACTCTCTCTGGGCGCTGTTTTGGCACTTAATTATGCGATAGACCATCCGGATAAAGTAAAGGCGCTCGTGTTAATTGCAGTACAGTATAAAATGCCTAAAAAATTATTGAAATTTCAGAATATGCTGTTTCGCCTTATGCCAAATTCAATGTTCAGGCAAATTGGTTTCAAAAAAGCAGATGTTATCAGCTTGTGCGGTACGATGGCTGAATTGGATTTCAGAGACTCTTTACATAATGTGTCTTGTCCGGTATTGATTGTTTGTGGCGAAAAGGACAACGCAAACAAAAAAGCCTCAAAAGAACTGGAACGTTATTTGAGTAAATCCAGCTTCCATGAACTTTTGAAAACAGGCCATGAAGCAAACATAGAATCTCCGGAGGAATTAGCAATAGTGTTACAGAACTTTTATGATCATATCGAGTAAATTCCGGTTTTATTGATTTTATAGTATAGATAATTTGAAGAGTTAAAACTTTATTTGTAATGGTTCATAAGCGTTTTGAGGTCTTCTTCCGGTGTGGTAATAGGTGCAATGCCATAATTCTCCACCAGAAAATTCAGAATATTAGGAGACAAAAACGCCGGAAGAGAAGGACCAAGACGGATGTTTTTGATACCCAGATGCAGAAGCGTTAACAGGATACAGACGGCCTTCTGTTCGTACCAGGAGAGAACGAAGGAAAGTGGAAGTTCATTTACGGAACATCCAAATGCATCTGCAAGTGCTACGGCAACTTGGATTGCCCCATAAGCATCGTTACATTGCCCCATATCCATCAGTCGTGGCAGGCCACCGATTTCTCCCAGATTGAGATCATTGAAACGGAATTTTCCACAGGCCAGAGTGAGAATGATACTGTCAGAAGGCGTCTGCTTTACGAATTCTGTATAGTAGTTTCGGCCAGGCTTAGCGCCATCGCAGCCGGCAACCAGGAAGAAATGGCGGATTGCATCTGATTTTACGGCGTCTACTACAGTTCCTGCATGGGCCAGGATCGCTGCATGACCAAAACCGGTTGTTACTTTTGTTCCGCCGTTGATACCGGAAAATATCTGATCTTCTTGGTAACCACCCAGTTCCAGTGCTTTTTCAATGACCGGCGTGAAATCCTTCTTCTCATCAATATGAACAGCGCCTGGGAAAGCAACCACTTCTGTTGTAAATACTCTGTCAGCATAGCTGTTTTTTGGCGGCATCAGACAGTTAGTAGTGTAAAGAATCGGAGCAGGAAGATGATCAAATTCTTTTTGCTGATTCTGCCATGCAGTTCCAAAATTTCCTTT